>CALJEW010000221.1 GCA_938074585.1 uncultured Rhodospirillales bacterium
GATTTTTTACTGGCTTTCATTAAGTGGAACGATAACTATAGTATGAAATTGGATTACTTTGCATATAGTCCAAAATTTTGTACTTTTTTATTTTATAACAAAAAAAGCGGAGGTAGTCATGACAAAAGCATCAGATTTATTTATACAATGTCTTGAAGAAGAAGACTGTGAATACATCTTTGGTATTCCTGGTGAAGAAAACCTTGATTTTCTAGACTCTCTATCGCGATCAAAGACTATTAAATTAATACTGACGCGCCACGAACAGGCAGCTGGCTTCATGGCCTCTGTCTATGGTCGACTAACAGGAAAAACTGGCGTTTGTATTTCTACCCTTGGACCCGGCGCCACTAATTTTACTACACCCGCAGCTTATGCACAACTTGGCGGGATGCCGATGCTGATGATCACTGGTCAAAAGCCAGTGAAGAGCTCCAAACAAGGGCGGTTTCAAATTCTTGATGTCGTGGACATGATGAAGCCTATAACCAAGTATGCGACCCAGATTGTCTCAGGCGACAACATTCCAACCCGCGTTCGTGAAGCCTATCGTATCGCAGAGGAAGAAAAGCCTGGTGCGACACATATTGAACTTCCTGAGGACATTGCAGATGAGGAAACTGATGCTCGTCCGATGAAAGCCTCCTCCGTGCGCCGCCCAACAGCGGAAGAAAAATCGATATCACGTGCCTTAGACAAAATCCATGCGGCTAAATCCCCGATATTAGTGATTGGCGCTGGCGGTAACAGAAAGATGACATCTAAGATGTTATCCATTTTCATCAATAAGACCGGCATCCCCTTCATTACGACCCAGCTCGGCAAAGGTGTTGTTGACGAAAGCCATCCGCTGTTCATGGGTTGTGCAGCGTTGTCCGCGCACGACTACGTACACAGAGCCCTTGAGGCGGCAGATCTGATAATTAATATTGGCCATGACGTGATTGAGAAACCCCCTTTCTTCATGGAACACGATGGAACCGAGGTTATACATATTTCCTACAATTCCGCAGAGGTGGATCCAGTCTACTTTCCACAGATTGAAGTCGTAGGCGATATAGGAAATGCAATCTGGCAACTTAAAAACGGGGTCAAGAAACAAGAGGAGGCTGGTTGGGATTTCTCGCGCATGATGGAGATTAAGGTTCACGGCGACGCCCAGCTTGCAGAGGGAAAGGATGATATGCGCTTCCCGATTTATCCGCAGCATCTCGTTAACAAAGTTCGTACGGCAATGCCGAACGATGGCATTATTTGCCTTGATAACGGTGTTTATAAAATTTGGTTCGCAAGAAACTATCCGGCCCATGAGCCCAACACTGTGTTACTCGACAATGCGCTTGCAACTATGGGTGCCGGTCTTCCCTCGGCCATGGCCGCGCGACTGGTTCATAAAGACCGTAAAGTTCTGGCTATTTGTGGCGACGGTGGTTTTATGATGAACAGCCAAGAACTTGAGACTGCTGTCCGCCTTAAGATGAATATTGCAGTTCTTATTCTAAATGACAGTTCCTACGGAATGATTCGCTGGAAGCAGGCTAATATGGGTTTCTCAGATTGGGGGCTCGAGTATGGTAATCCAGACTTCGTAAAATATGCGGAGAGCTATGGGGCCATCGGTCATCGTGTTGAATCAGCAGAATCACTACCTAATATTCTACAAACAGCATTGAATGAACCTGGTGTCCACGTGATAGATTGTCCTGTAGACTACTCTGAAAATGACCAGATTTTGAATATAGATATAAAGCAACGATCTGCAGAGATCTAAATTATTGTTATTGGACGTGATGCACTATTCATCACCTAATCTACGTACAAGAAATCAAACGGTGATATTATTGGTATGAACTAACACCATGCAAACAAAGACTGTACTTGCTAAATTATGAAAATTAAAATTAAAAATGTATAATATTCTATCTGGCTCGGATAGTCTTTGAATACCTGAGGATATTGTTCCTCAATGTTACTATTAGCTGACAATGATAGTTTGAGTGAGATAGTGCTTCACAGAATAATTTAGGCGGGTTTATTATGTCTTCTAGCTTTTTGCGGAGTATCACCTTCAATTCAGGCACCTAATTCTGAGTTGATCTAATCAAAATTTTTACATCATGTGGTTTATTTAATGACTGATATTATTGTAACGGCACCATTCGACAATTGTAAAATGTCCTCTGTTCCCAATGCTACAAAGCAGGACGTCGAGAGAGCTATGACGATCGGCCATGCGCTTTACCGTAATCGTGATTCTTGGTTGCCAAAACCTAAGCGGATTGAAATTTTACAACGTACCGCTATGCTTATAAAAGAGCGTCGCAACGAGCTTGCTCTTCAAGCGGCACGCGAAGGTGGAAAGCCATTGATGGACTCGCTTGTCGAGATTGATCGTGCTGCAGATGGGGTTGAGAATTGTGTGGAGGTCCTGCGTTCTGAAGGTGGACGGGTTATACCCATGAGTTTAAACCCATCGTCGACAGGAAGAGTGGCCTTTACACAATTTGAGCCGATAGGCGTCGTGGTTGCGGTAAGCGCATTCAATCACCCATTCAATCTAATTGTCCATCAGGTGGCCCCCGCTATAGCTGTTGGCTGCCCTGTTGTCGTCAAACCTGCCGATGTTACACCGTTATCATGTTTTTCCTTTGTGGAATTACTCTACGAAGCCGGTTTACCTCGGGATTGGTGTCAGATCGTGGTTCCTCAAGATTTAGATGTTGCAACACAATTGGTTACGGATGAACGCAATGCTTTCTTTAGTTTCATAGGTTCGTCTCGCGTAGGATGGATGCTGCGTTCAAAATTGGCACCGGGGACGCGTTGTGCGTTGGAACATGGTGGAGCAGGGCCAGTAATATTAGCGTCAGATGCTGATCTTGACGATGCATTACCACGCTTGGCAAAAGGTGCTTTCTATCATGCGGGGCAGGTCTGCGTATCAGTACAAAGGATCTTTGCACACTCTTCAATTGCTAACGAAGCAGCAACCGGCATTGCGAACTTGGCTTCAAAAATGAAGGTGGGCGATCCGACCTCTGCGGATACTGATATTGGCCCCCTTATACGTACTAGTGAGGTGGATCGTGTCGATGAGTGGGTGCAAGCTGCAATTAAGGGTGGCGCAGTTTGCCTTTCCGGTGGCGAACGAGTTTATGATAGTTGTTATAAACCCACGGTATTATTGAATCCAGCACCAGATGCCAATGTGTCGACTATGGAAATTTTTGGTCCGGTTGTTTGTGTTTACTCTTACGATGATATTGATGAAGCAATTGAGCAGGCAAATTCACTACCCGTTTCTTTTCAAGCGGCGGTAATGACTAAAGATATTGACACTGCAATGCGGGTCTACAACCGAATTGACGCGACGGCTGTGATGGTCAACGAACATACGGCGTTCCGTGTAGACTGGATGCCGTTCTCAGGTGCTCGACAATCTGGTCACGGTGTTGGAGGCATCCCTTTTACTATGCATGAGATGCAGGTTGAAAAAATGTTGGTCATACGGTCTGACGAACTCTAGTTTTCAAATTCACCAAATGTGAAATAAGACGAAGGTTGCAAATGCAGTCTTATGTGGAGAGCAGACACTAGGTGAACTTAATAAATAAAACGGTGTTGATCCCAACCAGACCAACCAATGACACGATCAACTTTTTGCAGATGCAACCAATATTTTTGGCCTTGATAAGAAGTTGTCATCAGATGAGGCACCGATTGATGTGAAAACGTTGCACACCAAAATTGGGACTGCGCCTATTATTTCCGAGAGCTTACTAAACGCATCATCAGGCATATGTAAGTCAAACCAATGGCTACTTAGAAAAAGATTAATAGCACTGAGGTTTTTAAGCCATTTAACGGTATCATCTATTTCATCACATCGTTAGTTTGTTTTATTCTGGCCTACCTTCTCTCTTTTAATAATAGTCTGAGCATCAGGATCATATTAACTGTACAGTAGGTAGTTAAGATCGTTTTCTATGAATAGGTCTAATAGCTTTTTATTTGCTGAATATCAGTTAATTTTTCCAAGTTAAGTTGCTTTATCTTAGCCACCCCTGCTAACACGGTTCAAGTAGCTAAGCTTGATAACTCCTTCAAATACCTCAATGACATTCAGATAAATAAATGCAGTATTCCTATAACGTGGAACATATGAAAGGTAATTGTTATGTAATGTAATGTAATCTAATCCGTACCTTACTTCCATTGCTAAAAGTGCTTGCATATAATATGTGAGAAATGATTACTGATACAGCAGTCCTTGTTCTTCGCTTTCTTTTATTAACCTCTGTCTATATACCGCTTGCAAAAATAGACACCATAGGTGTGCACGATAAAAGCATTAGTGCTCGTAAAATCTCATTTTACTAAAGCATAAACTTTAAAAGCTGTAAAAAGATTTAAACTATCACTTTCGTACCCTGGATCTACAATCTAATAAACAGTAACTGCTACTTCTTGACTACTCGCCATACGGTTCCATATGGTGGCCTATCCTTATTTTCATCATCGAAATAGAACTTAGCACTCAGAGCAAGTACGTTTCCACTTTCATCATTGCCCCCAGCGGTTATGTGCAATTCCGTGTTCATTACTTTATCAAGTCGCCACTTATTTTCATCCCAAGTCACACCAAAAACACTTCCAGAGCACCAATCACCAAACAAGTAAGAACTATTCATACCAGCATAGTTTGCAACTCCTAAGCCTTGAACTGATGCGCAAACGAAGGCTTCAGAAGATTTCTTTAGCGGTTTAACTTTGGGATGTCTGTATTGTGCAATAGGTAGTTGGCCAACAATGGTGCATTTCTTTTTAACCTTTTTGCCAACAGGTAAAAAACAGTCAGCCCCCTCCATTTTGGGCCAGCCAAAGTTAGCACCTCCACCTGAGTTCTTCGGTATATAATTTATTTCTTCCCAGGTGTTGTCTCCTACATCTGCTATGAAAAGATCCCCATTTTTTTTATCAAAACTAAATTTGTAAGGATTATGAAGTCCCTTTGCCCATATTTCATTTTCGGGGGAGCCTCCACTAGATGCAAATGGATTAGTTTCAGGCACTATATAAGGTTTCTCAGTGTTTACATCGATACGCAAGATTTTCCCTAAACGACTAGAATTTTCCTGACTAACATTTTTAGAGCTCCCCCATCCTCCATCACCAAGGCCTATGTATAGATAGCCATCAGGACCAAACTCTATTTGCCCTCCATTATTATTTTGGGAAGGCTGCTTTATAACCATTATTTCTTTCTCAGTTTCTTTAGCCTGATCAGAAGAAATATGATTAGGAGTACTTTTATTCACAGTAAAACGTGAAATAACCCCTGAACCTTTGTACCTTAAGGAGGAGTAATGAACAAAAATGTAACCATTTTCATTAAACTGTGGATGAAATGCTACAGAAAAAAGACCTTGTTCTATAAATGAACTCTGAACATCATTTCCCATTGGGTTAATTACAGTTGGTCGGAGTGTCCTTAAATTTAAAAATGGCCGAGGAAGGACATTATTGTTCTTATCTATTATTTTTATTTTACCTAAACGCTCTACAACAAAAATTCTATGGCTACCATCACCAGCATTTGTAACATTTACTGGGCTTTCGAAACCTTCAGCAATTTTTTCTAATTTTAAACCATGAGGGTTAGAAATTTCCTTTTTAGATGCTGCAACATCCTGACTTATGGCAGGTGTACTTTGCGATAAGGATTCTGTTACCCAACCGGGAAGAATCACAGCAAATGCAAAAAATAAAATAATTTTTTTCATGATAAAGAAATCCTAATTATAATAATCTGTTGTTTTGTCGTCAATTTTCAGCCACTACTCGTCATAGTTAAATTAATGGCGCACCTGTCGCCAGTCAAGGCCTGAGAACAGCGCTTAAACTGGGTATGGGTCAAATGCATCAGGTCAACTGTGTTCACCGGTCAGCTGAAGCTGTGGTCTTCCCGCCGATTATTGGCCATCACCATTACCAAACCATCCCAATACAATAGATTAAGAAGATTTAAGCGTTTGGGGCATAGTACAGATACCTTACCCATAAACGGGTTTTAATCCAATTCGTTCTTAACCAATGCAGCAAATCCATCATGGCATTTGCGAAATCCGCAGGCCGGATCGCGATCAGAATACGCATACACATATGATTTGATGGGAAAATCATCGGCCCATCTTCAATACTAGGACAAGTTTAGCTAGGCGACAAATATCGGTGTCGGTGTCCAGCCGGATCATGACACCGCCGGTCTCTAGTTCAAATGGACTTAAAATTGTCAGTGCCGGAGCAATGTCATCTAAAACAACGTGTCAAAATCCGCACCAGACAAGTCAGGAACGACCAAACAGTCTCTGTCTTGCAAGGTTTGCGAGCTCATCGATGCGCTGACGAATATTATAGGGGATACGTTTCCAGATCCAAGACGGATGAGGCAATTAGTTTTGCAGAGCTTCTGATCCACCCATCTGATAGCATAATACGAAAGATAGTAAGTTGAGCGAGGATTGCCTAGCTTATACAAAGTCTACTTCGATGGCAGACAAGATTTCTCAACAAGGCGAATGATTTGAAGTTTCTCTGAAGCGCCCTCTCAGGCATACAAGTATGCCCTGCCGGGTAACAGATATATCATTCGTCGTCTCCCCCATCTGTTAACGGTAGGTGATGTTTGCTCAGCAAGGACCTCCTTCAACTCACATGCTTTACGGCGAAGGGTGTTCATTTAGCCCGTTGATGCCGAACGTGCCTTATCACCTGCAAGTCGATGCTTTCTTCACCTACCGATCAACACTCTATACTCTTACGTAACCAATATCTGCCAACTTACTATCTATGTGTAACATTAAGTTAAAATAAATTCTCTTGTTACCAAAATTCTGAAATATTTTTAGGTAGCTATAGAGTTTACCCTAAATTCACCTAACTACAATTGACTTCCTCTTATCTAGCATGATTACCAAAAAAATACAGCGGCTGATCTTCTGGTGTCCTAAATGGGTACTTAATGATTG
>CALJEW010000222.1 GCA_938074585.1 uncultured Rhodospirillales bacterium
TAGGGGGAGGCGATTTGATCATATCGACAGCTTTAATGTCGGGTAATTGAGCGCCCGCATGGCGGACCGGAAGTTCATAACCCGTATAACGCCCCCCGGCGACATTGATCATGGTTTCTAAGGAAGGTGTTGCGGATGCCAAAGTTATGGGAATTTGCCCTAATCTAGCTCGAACAACAGCCATATCGCGGGCATTATAGATAACGCCTTCTTCTTGTTTGAAGGCCCCATCATGTTCTTCATCGACGACAATAAGCTTTAAATTTAGATATGGTAAAAACAAGGCGGAGCGTGCACCGATGACGACTTTTGCTCGCCCCTCAGTCACTGCCCGCCATGTATAGCGGCGTTGACTTACGGTTAAATCTGAATGCCAAACCGATGGGTCAACACCGAATCGAGCCCGAAAACGCTCTAGCCATTGGGCACTTAAAGCAATTTCAGGCAGCATAACAAGGGTTTGCCCGCCATGCCGTAACGCTTCGGCTATAGCTTCAAAGTAGACTTCGGTTTTACCAGAACCTGGAACGCCATCCAGCAAAGATACTGAAAACTTACCCGGCTCGACAGCTTTGACAAGTTCTTCCGCAGCCGTTGCCTGTTTGTCAGATAACCTAACCCCTAGGCGTTCTGGGTCTGGCTCGCTTATTTCAGGTTCAGGTGACAAGGAAACTTTGGTCAGCGCCCCCGCTTTATACAGGCCTTTGACAACGCCCGGACTTGTCGCTGCTTCACGGGCTAATTCTGTGGTTGTTCGGGGAGGGCCGCCGTTTAAAATGTCCAAAATACGTGATCGGGCTGGGGTTATGCGCAAATCTGGTAGTTCAGACGCCCGAATATAAGCGGCAATGGTTTTTGGTGGGTCCAAAGCATCGCGAACGCTCATAGCCATTTTAAGGACAAGCCCTTTTGCTTGCAGGGTGTAATTTGCCGTCCAATCGACAAATTGGCGCGAAACCTTAGGCAACGGCGGGCAATCCAATCGCGATGAAATATCTTTAAGTTTATTTTCATGCACTTCCCCTGATGCGTTGCCCCAAATAACGCCAATGGCAATGCGCGGTCCTAAAGGCACACGAACAAAGTCGCCTTCCATGACAATCATTTGCTCGCCGACCCGGTAATCATATGCGCCCCCAAAGGGCAGCGGCAATTGAACCGCAACGCGCGATCCAGGAGGGTAGCTGGTGGGCATCGATTTTTTTGACATAAATAAAGTCAGGCGTTTCTTATTTGTTAAGAATACATCGTTAACTATGTATCAGTGTATAATAAAGCGATTCGCAGCCTTGGCGACGAATAAAAGGAAAAAAGAGATGGATCCGCAGTTAGAAGACACTTTTTTAGAGCAAGATGACGATATGGAACTTGGTTTAATTCAGCTAGAAGAATCTGATGTAGCTGAGTATTTGCGTCAAAACCCGAACTTTTTTAAAAAACACGCGGATATCATGAGCGACGTTGTCGCACCTGAACGGTGGACCGGGGATGGGGTTGTTGATTTACAGCGCGTAATGCTGGATCGTAATTCGTCTGAATTGGATGAATTGCGCAACTGTGCTCAAGAAGTGATTGAAACCAGCCGCAGCAATATGTCGACACAGACCCGCACGCATGCCTCTGTTTTGGCGGCTGCTTCTGCGAAAAATTTTGCACACCTGGTTCAAATTATTGATAGGGACTGGCCTTTTTTATTGGATGTCGACATAGTTTCAATTGGTTTTCAGCCCTCACATATTCCAGATCTGCGTTTGATCTCAGAAAATGTTCGGCAATTGCCAACAGGCGAGGTCGATCGTTTGATTGGCATTGATCAAGACATTTGCCTATATAGCGAAATTTTGGATGATGGGACGTTATTCGGCCCAAGCGCCGGACTGGTTCGTTCGGCCGCAGTTGCCCGCATTCGCCCTTCGCTTGCATCCCCCATCGGGATTATGGCATTGGGTTCACGCGGTGATGTGTTCAACCCTCGCCAAGGCTCCGAGCTGATTGGCTTTTTGGTTCGCGTGTTAGAAATCTTAATCCACCGTGAATTGGCTGATATCGAATGATTGAAATTGCCGAACCTGCTGTTGTTAAAGCTCTTACCGATTGGCAGGATTGGCTAACGCACGAAAAGAACTATTCAGCACATACGTTGGATGCTTATAGCCGTGATGTCATTTCGTTCTTTAAATTTCTGGGCAGGCATTTGGGCCATGCGCCGGGATTAGAAGACTTAGACCGTTTGAGCACCCGTGACTTTAGGGGGTATTTGGCGCGCCAAAATTCAGAGGGGTTGGAACGCACATCAACGGCCCGGGCGATGTCGACGCTGAAAACGTTTTTTAAGTATTTGGTCCGCGAAGGACGTATTGAAAATACGGTCATTCAAACCGTCCGCATTCCAAAAGTCCCAAAATCAATTCCCAAAGCCTTATCCATTGAAGACGCTTTAACAGCCTTAGACGTGGTTGAGGAATTAAGTGATGTCATATGGGTTGGGAAGCGGGATAAAGCTTTGTTGACGTTGTTGTACGGCTGCGGTCTGCGGTTAGGGGAAGCATTGAAATTAAGCCGTGATGAAGGTCTGCGGGCTCTTGATGGCGATGCCTCGTTGGTGATTAGCGGTAAGGGCGGCAAGCAGCGGCTCGTGCCTGTATTACCTGCTGTGAGTATAGCAATTCAAGATTACTTGGACGTATGCCCGTTTCAGTTTGTGGATGATGCCCCGTTATTTGTCGGCGTTCGCGGCAAGCGGCTTAATCCGGCTATTGCCCAAAAAACAGTTCGTGAATTACGCGCTTTGTTAAAGTTACCTGATAGCGCCACTCCGCACGCGTTGCGTCACAGTTTTGCCACACACTTATTGGGTGGCGGCGGTGATTTAAGGACGATACAAGAATTATTAGGCCATGCGTCATTGTCTTCAACCCAACGCTATACAGAAGTGGATGGTGAGCATTTATCAATGGTTTACGATGCTACTCATCCAAGAGCTAAAAGAAGCTAATTATTCACTTTGCGATTTTCCAAGAAATTTAATGAAAAGCGGGCCTAAGGCGACGACAGCCCCGGTCATAGCAAAGGCAATGCCCCATGATTGTGTCGTTGTGCCGCCAACGCCCGATGGACTGCTTAAATCAAGGGTTAATCCAAAGATAAGCGGTCCGGCGAACGAGCCCATAAAGCCGATGCAGGAATGCACTGCCATGGTCGTTCCGCGGTATCCCGCAGGTGCTGCGCCGACCACTCCGGCTGTGATGGACGACGATTCACCGGTAATGGCAATTCCATAAATAACCAATAATATGGCAACGAAAATGAATGGTAATTCAGCCGCAAATCCGATCAAACACGCGAACACTGCTGATACCCACATGATGATGGTAATCGCTTTGTGCCTGCCAATGCGCCGGGAAAGTTCGTTCCCTAAAACGCTGGCGGGAAGGGCAAAGATGTTAGAGATGGCCGCCCAAGCGGTTGCTGAAAACAATAAATTTTGCCCCGGTTGGGTTGATGCTGAATAGGCCAGGAACGCAACAAGCCACGACCGATAGGCAAACAATTCAAAGTTATGAACCGTATACGCCAACACATAAGCCATTGCCGGTTTGTGTTTAAGCACGGGCCTAAAATCTAGAGGGTGTGTGGTGGGGGCCTTGTGAGGGCGGGGGTCTTTGGCGGGTAAGAAAACCTGAGCAATAGCAATTGAAATCAAGGGCCCGATGATAGCAACCAAAAACGCTGTTTGCCAGTCCCAACGGGTCGCAATCTCACCAGCAGAAAAATAGGATAGCGCCAAGCCAATACTAAAACTTGAGGTATAAAAGGCAACCGCGCGGCTATTGTCTGACTTGGGGTTTAAATGATCCAGATGATCGGTTAATAATTTCAATCCCGGCATATACGATCCGGCCAAGCCAATACCACCTATGGCTCTAAA
>CALJEW010000223.1 GCA_938074585.1 uncultured Rhodospirillales bacterium
ACCAATAACCAACCAATTTTTACCTGTTTCTTTAACCTTCATACATCCCCCCCCCCCCCTTAAAACAACAAACCCACCAACAGGCTGGAACACTTAAACGCACGCAGCTACTAGGGTTTTATTTTATACTTTTCATATCTAAGCAATGTGCAAGGCCTTGTTTGAAATCACAAGCGTGTCTTCTGGGTTTCCACAATTGACATACCTTAGTAAACTCCGGACAACAAAAAACCCACAACTCATTTGAATTACGGGTTTAAGGCCCTGACAAAAGAAAACTTATTTTGACGACATCCCGGTATTTTCATAAAATTTTGGAAGGAAAAATCAAAACCCATTCGGCTATTTCAAGACTTCACCCGAGATCATTCGCCTTGCAGTAATAATGTAAGTTAGATTTCCGCTTCCACTGCGCAAAGTTGAGGATCTTCTGTATGAACGGGGCATCGATATCTGTCATGAAACAGTCTGTTCACCTGATCTATGATAACGATAAAATGTCATCGTGCACCGGTTATTGCAAAACCATTTGTTCTACCTGTCTTGAAACCACTCCAGACAATCCGGTGCATCACACTTTTCCATAGTTTATCCTGTGATCAATTTGGAAGCAATCTACAGCCAAGCTACGCAATTAAGTTTTCAGGTTCTACCTGCAGAATCCAACCTGCCATTAAGTTGCCATTTTGACGCCTAAAGATATAATACGTTAAGAAAGCAAACTTATTTATATTGGAACAATACATGACCGACTTCTACAAGCCCAATTTAAACACAGACAAAAATGACCCATTTGCTAGAGATGGTGATGGAAAACTTGTCCGCCGTAACTATTGGCTGGACCTTGGCGACAAATCACTGGCAATGACCATGAATAATGGCCTTGGCGCACACATACCGAATGAGCAGAAACGGTTGCATTTAATTGATATAGGTCGGGAACACTTGGTGGATGACATTTGTATTCAGGAAATTTTACCGCCTGAAAGCTAAAACTTAGTTGAGAGTACCAATCCGACATAAGCCGTTGGTTTTGATGTTTCCTATATGTTGCCTAGAAAAGACAATGGCCTAGACCGATTAATAAAAATCAAGCTAAGCCATTATTTTGTATGGGGTGGCTGAGGGGATTTGAACCCCCGACCCTCGGCACCACAAGCCGATGCTCTAACCGACTGAGCTACAACCACCACATTTTCAAAGAAACAATCTATCGTTTCGAAGCCACTTATTAGGCCCCTCGGTACGGCGTTTCAAGAACATTTTGCGAGATTTTTTTAAGCTAAAAAAAAACACACCCATTTACAGTTCAATTAAGGGTGCTTAAAAAATCACTTCTATCAAATAAGGCCCTTCACAAGTAAGCCCGCGTTCCATTTGTTTTGCTAATTCAGTGGCGTTTGTAGCAACGCCACCATCAACACCCATACCCTTTGCCAAAGCAACCCAATCCAATGCCGGACGATCAAGTTCCATCATGTCCATGGCTTTAGGGCCAGGGTTCAAAACGCCAACGCCGGCCATTTCACCCAATAGAATTTGATATTTCCGGTTCGAAAAAATAAGGGTCGTTATATTTGAGCCTTCTCGAGCCTGAGTCCACAAGGATTGCAGGGTGTACATGCCAGAACCATCGGCTTGCAGCGATATAACCGGGCGATCAGGACATGCAATTGCAGCGCCCGTCGCCAGTGGTAACCCGTTCCCAATAGCCCCTCCGGTGACTTGGATCCAGCTATGGGGATTTGATCCGTATGAGTCTTCAAAAAACCGGCGCCCGGTGCTCACCGACTCGTCACTAATAATCGCGTTTTCAGGAATCATGTTTGCCAACACGAGCGAAATTACGTCTTGATTAAGGCTCCCGGTCGGCATTGGTGGTAAAAACTTGTCTGAGACTTTGGCATTGTTTTTTCCAACACCCAATTCGTCAATCAACGCATCTAATGCACCCATGACATCTTCTTCACGCGCAACCAGTTTATGAACGCCAGTGCCTTCGGGCATCATCAGACTTGGTTTATTTGGATAAGCAAAAAAGGCAACTGGGTTTTTGGCGGCAACCAAAATCACATGCTTGTACTTTGACAATTGATCAAGCGCTTGGTCCACCGGATAACGTACCCGGTCCATAGCAACCCGCCCTGCTCCACGCTCAATCCGCCCGTTGGATTGTTGCGCCAACAAATCAACGCTATCAGACGTCGTAATTTTACTGAGCAATTCCATTGCATCATCACGTAGCGCCCGGTTTGCGGCTAATACCAATACAGGTTCACCCGATCGGATAACTTCGGCAACAGCTCGAATACGCTCATCACCGGGCGTTTGGGGGGTTGGTGCTGCCTTGGTAACAGCTGGACCATTGGCATCTCCCCATGCGGTATTGGCAGGTAGAATCAAGGTCGAAATATTGCCGGGGGCGGTGTTGGCAAATTGAATGGCTTCTGCCGCATCAGAAGCCACTTCGGTCGGCGATTGCGATGTCCGGAACCATCCTGATACCGGTGCAGCAATGCCTTCTATATCGGAGGTTAACGGTGAATCGTACTTCAAGTGGTGGGTCGCATGATCACCAACAATATTAATTATTGGAACAAACGCGCGTTTCGCGTTGTGCAAATTTGCAAATCCGTTAGCTAAACCGGGACCCGTATGGAGCAAGGTTGATGCCGGTTTATCGAGCATCCGGGCATACCCGTCCGCCGCACCAGTAACCACGTTTTCTTGAAGACCCAAAATGCAGCGCATGTCGTGATGGCGATCCAGTGCCGCAACAAAGTGCATTTCAGAAGTTCCAGGGTTAGTAAAACAAACATCAACCCCCCCATCAAGCAGAGTTTGAACAAGACTATCGGCACCATTCATGTGATTTTGACCTATTGTTAGAGTTTAAAATATTTAGGGTCTAGACCTTAAAAGAAATTTTTAAGTTTGGCGGCTGCTTGATCCAAGATGTCATTTTGTTTCGAGAAGCAAAAGCGCACGAACTGATCGACTTCCCCATCTTGATAAAAAGCGCTAAGGGGAATACCAGCCACGCCGGCATCACGGGCAATCATTTCGCAAAACGTAACATCATTCCCATCGAATCCAACGGAGCGGATATCAACGCTGGTAAAATATGTTCCCCCCGTTGGCAATACGTCAAAGCCTGCACTTTGCAGGCCACTTCCAATACGGTCCCGTTTGGCCTGCAAGTCTGTTGCGAGACCAGTGAAATATGCATCGTCTTGAGTTAATCCAACAGCAACGGCGGTCTGAAAATTTCGGGGTGTTGTAAAGGCGACATATTGATGTGCTTTGCTGATAGGAGTTAGTAAATTCGCAGGGGCCGTCATATAACCAACTTTCCAAGCCGTCATTGAAAACGTTTTGCCAGCCGAACCAATGCGAATGGTTCGATCCCGCATGCCATCAAACGTCATCAACGGTTTGTGCTGAACCCCATCATAAATAATATGCTCATAAACTTCGTCACAAACCGCATAAGCATCATGTTTGATAACCAAATCCGCGATATTTTGTAGCTCATCGTTAGTAAATACTTTGCCAGATGGGTTATGAGGTGAATTCAACAGAATTAGTTTGGTTTTATCACTAAAAGCATCAGCAATAGCTTGAATATCCAATTCCCATTTAGGAGGTGCAATGCGGACCAATTTAGGAATACCGCCAGCGCGCTTAACCATCGGCAAATAACAATCGTATAAAGGCTCGATTAGGACCACTTCATCGCCCGGTTCGATTAAAGCCAACAAACAATCAGCCAGCGCTTCTGTTGCACCAGACGTAATCATCACTTCCGTTTGCCAGTCCACGTCTAAACTATAGAACCGCTTGTTATGGGCTGCAACGACTTGGCGCAGTTCTGGTAAGCCCATCATTGGCGGATATTGATTTGGGCCTTCAATCACTGCGTTTGCGGCGGCTTGACGTAAATTCTCTGGACCAACGTCATCCGGGAAACCTTGGCCTAAATTGATGGCCCCCACTTCCATGGCAAGCTGTGACATGGTTTCGAACACAGTTACGCCAGTCTTAGCAAAAATTGAATTAGTTGGTTTCATAAGAAATCACACTTTTTAAAAAGCTAAACAAAACTACCTTATTTTCGTACCCCCTTGTCGCCCCATCTTCAATAGATAGGTTCCATAAAAAAAATTAGCGTGAACACTAAAATAAATAGGGCATACATATCAAATCTACTGTTGGATTTTTATGTGATGGCGGTCTTTAGCGAATACTGCATTGGTAGGCTCGATCTATGGACGAAGATACCTTAAGGATAAATATGCTAAAAATGGGGCTGGAACCCAAAGATACAGAGCAACTACCCAGCTATACAAATCATAAAGATTTTGGCAAATTGGTTTTCAGCTCGCGGGCAAATATGTGTTACATTTGCAGTAAGGGTATCATTAATTACATAAACCCAGTCGGTGCCCAGTTGTTGCAAGGAAAAGATGCTTATGAATTTATCGGGCAAGAACTTGCTGGGCTTGTTAATCTGTCCTTTGGTGAAATGATTGCACTCAGGCTGCGAATATCTTCACTGAAGAAAAAACGGGCATTCCCTTGTAGATGATCACGGTAAATAAAACCAATCTCGACGTGATTATAATGGTCACACGGTTGAAGGTTTATGATGACGGAAACGATAGTTATTTAGTTGAATGTAATGATATCACTCAACTCCTTTAAGCTTCGGAGTCAGCGCACCGGCGAGAACATCAATCAGCAGACCCGTCAGATTAAGGAATTTTTTATATACACGGTTAAACAACTAATTGGGCAAAAAAATTCCATTTTAATGCTAGATCCATTTCAATCAGCCCATGGTAGCTATATTTCTAATTATCTCAAAACCAGAAGGTCAAAATTTTAGAAACCCTTCGAGAG
>CALJEW010000224.1 GCA_938074585.1 uncultured Rhodospirillales bacterium
TGCTAATAAAATACAATACAAAGTTTGGCTAATTCAAGAGCTTTCCATGACGAGAAATTGGGGAGACAGAAAACAATAGAGTTGGCAGTCAAATGAACAAACAGATGAACACGTTGCCGCGCCTCGGCACCAGTAACGTCAAAAATTTGGCTTAGCTCAGAGCTGAGCGACAGGAATTAGAAGAAGCGAGCAATCATGATTAAATGGAGGCGGCCTACACCTCCGAGCAAGGCAAAAAGTGCTTCGCCGATGGTTAGCTCATTATCAGCTCTGCGACGACTTTCTCAGTTGTCGAGCGCGTTATCAAAGATTGGTAGTCGGTCCGGCCAAAAAACCTAGAAATGCTCGCATTTGGAAATAAATAGGTGGAGGTGATGATATGAGACTAGAGGGCAAAGTGGCCTTAGTGACAGGGGCCAGCAACGGTATTGGTAAAGCGGTAGTTTACCACTTATTGAACGAAGGTGCACGGGTTGTCGGGGCCGACATTGTCGAATCCGATATAAATGACGCGGCGTTCGATTTTATTAATCTCGATGTGGGTTCTGAAGCCGATTGGAAAACGGCTGTACAAATGGTCGAGGAGCACCACGGTGGATTGGACATCTTGATCAACAATGCTGGAATTCTTCGGGAAGCACCGATCGAAGAGATGCTGATCGAGAATTGGAACGCCGTGATCAGTGTCAATTTGACCGGTGTGTTCCTGGGCTGCAAAACGATGGTCCCGCTACTTTGTAAATCGAACAGCCCGTCGATCGTCAACCTGGCATCCATCGACGCCTTGCGTGGCAGCCTTCATCACGCGGCCTATGCAGCAACAAAAGGTGGCGTTGCAGCCATGACCCGGGCTTTGGCCGTGGAATTAGCCGACCGAGGCATTCGCGTCAATGCAATTTGTCCGGGCACGGTCGAAACACCCATGGTCAAGCAAATGATTGGCGATGCGGAAGACCCGGCGGCGATGGAAGCGCTGCGGACGTCGTTTCATCCTCTTGGGCGGATATCAACGCCGGAAGAACAAGCTGCAGCAATCGTGTTCATGGCGAGCGAAGATTCCAGCTTCATTACCGGAACGATGCTATCGGTCGATGGCGGGCGCGCCATTCGCTAAAATATATCACCTGATGTTGTGCCTGTAACCAAACACTTAAGTTAATGAGACCATGCCCTTATCAGAGTTAACAAAGAAGGATTTGTTTTGAGCAATAAAGATAACATAAATAGCCTGCCTCTCAACGAGTTGCAGCGCTTGGTTCCTGGTAAGGGCCTTTCCTTTCTAGAAGGTGTTCGTGTTGTGGATCTATCAGCGTCGATTGCGGGTCCTTACGCAGGAATGTTGCTTGCCGACTTTGGTGCTGAGGTTATAAAAATTGAACGACCGACAGGTGACGACGCACGTGCCTGGGGGCCTCCGTTCTTAAATGACGAATCCCTTTGGTTTGCGTCAGTAAATAGAAACAAAAAAAGTGTGGTGCTTGATCTCAATGAAGAAGAAGGAAAATCGGACCTCTACGAGATAATCAAATCAGCTCAGGTGGTGCTGACAAATCACCCCCCGCGTGTTCAAAAGAAACTTGGCTTAGATTACAAAACGCTCTCTGCACAAAACAAAACGTTGATTTATGCTGCAATAACCGGATTTGGTCTGAGTGGGGAACGCGCTGATTTATCGTGCTATGATTTGATTGCTGAAGGGTATTCGGGGGTCATGGATGTAACGGGTGCGGCTGACAGTGATCCACAAAAGATCGGAGCTCCCGCGGCCGATATGCTTGCGGGTCAGGATGCTGCGATGGCGGTACTTGCAGCTTTGTTCGATCGCGCTCAGACGGGCAAAGGTCGATTAATCGATATTTCGATGGCTGAGAGCATGACAAGGTTCTTAACTTGTCGCCTCTCTTCTTATATAGGGTCCGGGGAAATCCCGACGCGCTCCGGCGGTACGGATAGTGTGATTGCTATCTATCAGGCGTTTGAAACCAAGGATGAGCCAATCACGTTAGGGCTTGGTAGCGATCCCATCTGGGAACGATTTTGGGAGGCCGCTGGGTGCCCCGAATATGCGAGTGATTTGCGAATGAAATCAAATGCAGACCGCCGCAACTGCCGAGAAGAAATTGTACGCGATGTGCAGTTGATCCTGCGCGAACGCCCTCGTGATGAATGGCTGACATTGCTCCGGAATGCGCGAGTGCCTGCGGGCCCCATAAACAATATCAAGCAAACATCAATGGACCCCGCATTTGCGGATCGAGGCTTTATTGGCGCACTCGTGGAAGGCGATAAGTGTTCTCCTCATATTGGTCTTGGCATCCAAATCGATGGCGAGCCTGTCATGCCGCGCTCCTCGGCACCGAGTCTGGGTGCGCACACAGAAGAAATACTCGGCGCTCTAACTAGGCGGCAACCATAGAGTGGAAACACCTTTGCAAGTCCGACAATGAAAACGACGAAAGAATAGGAGACAGACCAGTGAATTTTGAAACAATCCTTTATGAAGAAGACGGCCCCATCGGCCGAATTACGCTGAACCGCCCGGATGATGGCAATATGTTCACAGAAACGATGTGCCACGAAATACGCGACTGTATCGAGAGTATTCGCCGTGAAACGCGCACGCGTGTTGTTGTGCTGACTGGTGCTGGCGATAAGTTCTTTTGCATTGGTGGACGCAAGGACGGGATGGAGGACAGCAATCTTTATGCCGGTGTTCTCCCCACTTTAGAGATGTACGAGGCTATTGACCGATTACAAAAACCTGTCATCGCCTCGGTTAATGGATTTGCTGTCGGCGGCGGTAATGTTCTGCAAATGGTATGTGATCTATCAATTGCGAAGGAAAGTTCCGTGTTCCGTCAAGTGGGACCAATGATGGGCTCCTTCGATGCGGGTTACGGGACGTGGTATCTCGAAGATATCGTTGGCAAGCGAAAGGCTAAAGAAATGTGGTATGCCAACCCGAAGATCAAGTCTGCAGAAGCCCTTGAGATTGGCCTCATCAACCGTGTTGTTCCTGACGACCAACTTGCAGAGGAAACGACAAAATTTGCTTTGGAAGTTGCTGATCGCGGCTCTTTCGCTCTTGCCGCAATTAAAGGCGCATTCAATGCCCGCCATGGCGGCGTTGCCGGTTTATCCCGGGTCACTCACGATCTGCTGTTGCGTGGGTACTTAGGGACTGACGAGGCCAAGGAACTTAGCGAAAGCTTTAATGAGCGTCGTCCACCTGACGCTTCAAAGTTTGGTAAGTAAGGAACCCAGAGATGCGACCGTTCTTGACCTTACACACGCCATCCATGGCGCGACGCTATTATCAGGATGGGCGTTGGGCGACAGACACTTTCTACAGTTTGTTGAGCGCAGTTGCCAATGTGCGCCCAGAAGATGTTGCTGTTAGAGACGGGCGGCAGTCGCTGACATGGTCTGAGTTAAAACGCAAAGTAGATTCCCTTGCTGCTGCCTATTGTGCGCAGGGTTTGGTTCCTGGAGATCGCGTGTCGATATGGATGTCCAACAAAGTTGAAACGATTATCGCGTTTATCGCATGTTCACGTGAAGGTCTTGCGTGTAACCCGTCGCTTCATCGCACGTACACTTGCGAGGATATCGCTGCGTTGTTGGAAAGATTAAATAGCCGAATTCTGATTACTGAAGACGGCTGGGGTTCTGATAGAAATGAAACCAATCTGAACGAAATGCTGTCGAAGCTCCCTTTTCTTAAGACGATTTATTCTTACGATAAACTTCCCTTAGATGACACCGTTATGGATTCTGAGCCAAATGATGACCCGGACGTAGTCGGATATTTAGCGTTCACGTCGGGTACGACTGGTGCCCCAAAGTGTGTAATGCACTCTGCCAACACATTGCTTACAAATGCGCGCGATTTGGTTGAAGCTTGGGGGTTTAATAAAGATACGGTGCTGTTAAGCTTAAGTCCGCTCTCACACCATATTGCCTGGGTAGGTGTCAGCCAATGGTTATTGTCTGGCTGCGTGTTCGTTACTGACGATCGACCAACTGGAACCAATAAACTTGATTGGATTATCGAAACCGGTGCCACTTATGTGATGGGGGTTCCAACCCACGCGATGGATATTTTAAACGATCAAAAATCGCGCGGCCTTGATCGTGTTGGCAATGTTTCGGTTTTTTATATGGCAGGATCGCCGATTCCTGAAGTTGTTGCGGAAGACTTCGTCAAGCAAGGCATTAAACCATTGAATGTCTATGGCATGACGGAGAACTCCTCTCATCAGTTTACACATCCCGGCGATGCCCCTGATGTTTGGACGCAAACCTGTGGCCGCGGTGGTCGAGGATATGAGGTGAAGATATTCTCTGCTGAGGACCCTGATGTCGAGGTGGCAGCTGGGGAAATTGGTCAAATTTCAGGTCGCGGTGCAGATCTCATGCTCGGATATTTCTCTGGTCAAGAATCGACAGAACAAAGTTTCAACGGATCCGGTTGGTTCCTGTCCGGCGACCTTGGCTCAATTGATGAACAAGGAAACTTACGGATCGAAGGGCGTTTGAAAGATCTGATTATCCGGGGTGGTCACAATATTTACCCCTCACATATCGAGGCAATCGCTCTACGTCATGATGATATTGAATTCGTAGCAGCATTCCCCGTTCCTGATGATCGACTAGGCGAACAAGTTTGCCTTGCAATCATGGGGGCACTCGATTCGGAGCAAATGCTGAAACATCTGTGGGAGGAAGGGCTTTCGAAATTTGATATGCCCGAGTGGTTTGTCAAAGTCGAGAAATTCCCGCTTACGGCGAGCGGCAAGATCATGAAGCGAGACCTCATTGCAATGTACGCCAAAGGTGAAATTAAACCGGAGCCGGTCAATTTTAAACAAATGGGAATAGGATCATGACTGTTGAACTTTCTCGGCACGATGACTTAGTGCTGATCAAGCTAAATCGACCAGAAGCACTGAACGCACTATCGTTCGCAATTATCAAAGAGATTGGGAACGCAATCGATGAGGTCGCGACCAGCGATGCGCGTGCCATCCTAATCACGGGTGAAGGCGAGAAAGCATTTTGTGCCGGTGCAGATATCAAAGAGCTGCGGAACAGGTCTTTGATGGATCAAAAACGCGGAGCCGAATTAGGTCAATCTGTGTTCGCTAAACTAAACGCAGCACCTATGCCTTCAATCGCGTTGATTAACGGATACGCCTTTGGCGGTGGATTAGAACTGGCGCTTTCATGTGACTTTCGGCTTGCTTCTCCGGAGGCCAAGATGGGATTGCCGGAAATCAAACTCGGTTTGATACCAGGATATGGCGGCACGCAACGATTGCCACGCTTGATTGGCGAAGCGCGAGCCCTAGAGATGATAATGACAGGTATGACCGTCGATGCGCCGGAGGCCGAACTGATAGGTCTCGTTAATCAGGTTGTTGAGGGAAATTTATTAGAAGCTGGAAAGACTTTCGCCTCACGTATGACGCGCTTTAGTCTGCCAGCACTCGGGTTCGCACGGGATGCCGTTCGCCGCGCTGGCGAGACTTCGTTATCAGAAGGTCTGAAATGTGAGGCAGAACTCTCAACTCTCGCTTATCAAACCGAAGATGCCGAAGAGGGAATGGACGCATTCGAAGCAAAAAGAAAACCGGAGTTTAAAGATGCCTGATGATCAAATAGTTGTTACTGGTGCGAGTAAGGGGATCGGTGCCGCGATTGCTAGAGAGTTGGCAACCCGTGGGCATCAAGTTGTTTGCCTTTCGCGGTCAGGAAAAGCCCCCGCTGGATACGGTATCTCTTGCGATATGACAGATGAGACCTCTGTAGTAGCCGCATTCAAGGAGGTCGCGTCAAACGGATCAGTTGCCGGATTGGTCAATAACGCTGGCGTTCATATGGGGAGCCCATCGGCGACATTGCAGACCAGTGAATTCGATCAAGTGATGCGGCTTAATGCAACAGCAGTAATGATTGCAGCTCGAGAAGTTTATCCTTTTCTGAAAAATAAAGGGGGGGTGATCGTCAATATTGGTTCTTTCTTCGACAAACTTGGCGTGCCCGACAGCCTTGCGTACTGCGCTTCGAAAGCTGCTGTCGGTGCCATGACGCGTTGCTTAGCTGTCGAATGGGCATCTGCTGGCATCAACGTTATGAACGTCGCCCCAGGATACATTGAAACTGACCTCAATCGCGTCTTTCTCGCTCAAGAGAACGTCAAAAGATGGATGTCTAAGAGAATCCCGACAGGTGCCCCCGGAAAACCTGCGGATGTTGCACAACTCGTCGCCGTTCTTTTCGGGGAAAATATACCGTTTCTAACGGGAGAGACGATTTACATCGATGGCGCTCAAGGGGTGAACCACTAATGACTATATTTGATCAATTTTCGAAATCACGCAATTGGAAAGAGGAAGAACGACTCGTTCTTGATCAAGTTCAACGCGTTGCTGATGAGGTCATAGCACCCAAGGCGGCGGCGTATGACAAAACTGGCGAGTTCCCGTGGGATAGCGTCAACGCAGTCAACGAACTTGGGTTAAATGCGATCTTCATTCCTGAAGAGTTTGGCGGAGCGCCAATGCGATTACGGCTATATTTGGAAGTCGTTGAGATTATTTCAGAAGCGTGTGCCGCGACAGGCATTATTTACGCGACCAATTATCATGGAATGAAGCCGCTGATCGATATGGGCACAGATGAGCAGCGCAAACGGCTGCTGCCTAAAATTGCGGAAGGTGGGCTAGGCGCGCTTGCAATCACTGAAGCGACTGCGGGCTCAGACGCGACCGGAATGAAAACGCGATTTACGCCGGATGGAGACGTTATCGTCATAAATGGCTCCAAGCTGTTTATTTCTAACGGCGATGTCGCTGACCTCATTCTTCTATTTGGAAAATGGTCTGAGATCGACGATCCGAAGGCTGCGATTTCTGTCTTGGTCTTGGAAAAAGACACAGAAGGGTTTTCGGTGATTGGAAAAGAAGAAAAGATGGGGCATCGGGCATCGTCCACGTGCGCACTTTCTTTCGACAACGTACGTGTGCCACGGGCTAATTTGATTGGTGAACCCGGAGAGGGACTTAATATTCTCCTTGCATCACTAAACAAATCACGCCCATCCGTTGCCGCGCACGCTCTCGGCATCGCACGCGCCGCGTTTAAGGATTTGATTGCTTATTCGAACGAGCGTGTGCAATCGCACCGCAAGATTATCGAGTTTCAAGCCAGCCAGTTCAAAATTGCCGACTTAGGCAGTGAATTGGTAATGACCGAAGTCTGGCTCCATTACGTCGCAGATTTGATCGAGAGCGGTTCAGATGACTACGGGGTGGAGGCGTCAATTGCCAAGATGCGTGGTTCAGATATTGCCATGCGTATGGCCATTGAATGCGTTCAATTCCACGGCGGATACGGCTATTGCGCTGATTATCGAGCCGAGCGCTTGATGCGTGATGCGAAGATTACGCAGATTTGGGAAGGCGCGAACGAAATTCATCGTCAACTTATTGGCAGGAGCTTTATCGAAAAATGACCAAAAACATTCAAACAGTCGCCGTTTGTGGTGCCGGTGGAACGATGGGAGCAGGGATTGCCATTGTCGCAGCGCGTGCCGGTTACACAACAATTGCATACGACATGCAAGAAGATGCATTGCAACATAGTTATGAACAAACTGAGGCGTTTTTCAACAAATCTGTTGAACGCGGTAAAATGTCCGAGCTTGAGCGCGATGCAGCACTTGCAAATCTGAGTTCAACGACCTCTTTAGAGGGCCTCGCCAAAGCGGACCTCATCATCGAGGCCATATTTGAAAGTCTAGATGTGAAGCGAGACCTGTTTGGAAAACTGGATAAAATTTGCCCAGATCACACAATTTTTGCGTCTAATACTTCAACGCTCTCTATTACCGAGATAGCTTCAGGACTTGGGCGTCAGGACAAAGTGGTCGGAATACACTTTTGCCTTCCTGCTCAACTCATGAAACTTATCGAGATGTCGCCGGGCGAAAATACATCAGAAGAAACATTTCAAAAGGCCTGGGCATGGGCCGAAGAGGCCGGACAGACCCCAGTCAAAACGCAAGACAAACCAGGCTTTATCCTTAACGCTTTATTGGTGCCTTTTAATAATGACGTTATCCGTGCAATCGAAGCCGGTGTCGCTGAGCCAGCGGATATCGATAAGGCGATCAAGTCGGGCCTTGGGTACCGAATGGGTCCTTGTGAACTTCTTGATCTCATTGGGCTGGATACGCAGATACGCCTTTGCGAGGCCTTCTATCCAATTACGCTCGATCCCCGAGCTTCAGCACCGCCGTTGCTTAGACGTATGGTTGCTGCTGGTAAATTGGGCAGAAAGTCCGGTTGTGGCTTCTATGATTATCATCAAGATGCGATGTTTGGAGGATAAAATGAGTTACGAAATTATATCTAATACAGGTAGCCGTTCTTTTCCTGACGGCGACACCTTTCTTGATAACGCGCAAGCTGGTGCCGACGTTGCGATCTATCTTGGTGGAGCGTCCGGAGAAGACGCATCCCGGAAAGCCGTGTTGATAGAGCTTGATTTGGAATGCTTGGGAGAGCACACAGGCGAAAATAAGGGGGACGAGGGATCCAATTGTGTTGGTTTCGCCCGCTACCGAAATGGCAATGATGACCCGTCCCAGTTGATTGAATTGGTCCGCCAGCCAAAGACGAACGAAGAAGCAATTGCCACAGCGGTTGAGGTTTTAGAAAACGCTGGGTTCGATGTTGTTGTGTGTTCAGACCAGAAGGGTCGAATTATCGATCGACTTGTTCGCCCGAAATATAATGCGGCTCTTCGGTTCCTTGATGAAGGTTTGGCAACAGCCGACGATATGGACCTGACCTGTCGGCTTGGATTGGGTTATCCAGTTGGGCCTGTCGAACGAGTCATTCGCGGAGACTTAGCGCGTCATCACGATATATCAGTGAACCTGTTTTATGAAACGGGTGCTGCTGGGTATGCCCCTGCACGCCGCGCCGTGGTGGCCAAAAGGCGGAGTGCTGAATAATGGATGGGGCGTTGGACGATATTCTGGTCGTAGATTTTTCGACCCTTTTGCCTGGGCCGATGGCTACATTGTTTTTGGCCGAAGCTGGTGCTGAAGTGGTTAAAGTCGAACGCCCAGAATCTGGCGAGGAAATGCGGACGTATCATCCACGATGGGGTGTCGACAGTGTTAATTTTAACATGCTCAATCGCGGCAAAAAGAGTGTCGCATTGAATCTCAAAGACCCCGCTGCAACAGAAGGGTTGCTGCCGCTATTAAAACGCGCCGACATCATTGTTGAACAATTCCGCCCAGGCGTGATGGATCGGCTGGGCCTTGGGTACGATGATATTGTAAAAATCAATCCAGATATTATATTCTGTTCGATCACGGGTTACGGCCAAACGGGGCCGAAAAGCCTGCGGGCCGGACATGACTTAAATTACATCGGTGATACAGGTTTGCTCGCGCTCAGCAGCGGCCCAGTTTCGTCACCCGTTGTGCCGCCAGCCTTGATTGCTGACATCGCAGGTGGAACCTATCCTGCGGTCATGAACATTTTGTTGGCTTTGCGCAAGCGTGATAAAAAAGGCGTCGGCTGCAAACTCGACATCTCTATGGCCGATGGATTATTCCCGTTTATGTATTGGGCGATTGGCGATGGACAGGGAGTCGACGCTTGGCCTGGGAATTGCGACTCATTGGTAACAGGGGGCACGTGTCGATATCGGGTTTATCCAACGGCGGATGATCGTCTTATAGCGGCTGCACCTATTGAACAGAAATTTTGGGAAATCTTTGTCGAGGTTATTAATCTTGAAGAAGAGTACCGGGATGACACTAAAACCCCTGATGCGACGGCCACCCGCATTGCCGAAATTCTAGTCTCAAAATCATCAGCTCATTGGGAAAAAATATTTAATGAAGTGGATTGCTGTTGTTCGATCGTAAGCACCATCAAAAACGCTATGGATGATTCACACTTCGTGGCGCGCGGGATCTTCGAAAATTCAATCGTTAACGAAACCGGTTCTGAGATTGTGGCGCTACCGGTGCCAATTGATAAGGCTTTAAGAACAGGCGCAAAAACACGCTCCGCACCGCGTTTGGGTGAACATAATAATCTTGTAGAGCGCGGGACCTCATTGAAGGAGACAGAAACATGAAGGCAGTTTGGATTGAAAAATTTCAACCCATCGAAGAAGCGTCGGTTCAAGAGGTTGACGACCCAAATCCCGGGCAGGGACAAGTTGTTGTTGACGTCAAGGCAGCAGAAGCGAACTTCCCTGATATCCTAGTGATGGAAGGGAAGTATCAGATTAAACCACCGCTGCCGTTTGCTCCGGGGAAAGCGGCAGCAGGTATTGTATCTGCCGTCGGCGAAAACGTTTCAAGTGTCTCTGTCGGCGACCGAATAGCGGTGCAGGTTGAATATGGGGCATATGCGGAAAAAGTCATAGCAAACGAGAACTCGTGCTTCAGCCTTCCAGAGGGTATGCCGTTCGATGTCGCTGCGGCATTGGGTTTGGTTTATCAAACTTCTCACTTTGCCCTTTTCGAACGAGCAAGTTTTCAATCTGGAGAAACTGTTCTAGTGCTCGGTGCTTCCGGCGGGATTGGATCTGCTTCGGTTCAACTCGCGAAGGCATTAGGTGCGTCTAAAGTTATTGGCTCGGTTCTTGGGCAAGAGAATATTTCCGTGGCTGAGAGCTGCGGGTGCGATCATGTTATCGATCTTTCAGGCGACGGAATTAGGGACCGCTTGCGTGACGAAATCCGTAGCGTTACGCATGGCAAAGGTGTTGATGTCGTTATTGACCCAGTTGGCGGCTTAGCAAATGAAGCGGCGCTCCGTGCAATGGCTTGGCGTGGACGCATGGTCATTATTGGTTTTGCGTCTGGTGATATCCCAACCATCAAGAGCAATTATCTTTTGGTAAAAAATATTGCGGTATCGGGGCTACAATGGTCTGACTATCGGGAGCGAGAACCGGAGTGGGTCGGGCGGGTCCAAAATGAAATATTTACGTTGTGGAAGGACGGGAAGCTTAAGCCGCATATCTCTCAAACAATGCCACTAGTGGACTTTTTCAATGCTCTTGATTTGCTGCGACAAGGCAAAGTACAGGGCAAGATTATTCTAACGACAGGTTAACACAAAGGAATTTGATCCGTGTCCGCTTTGAATACGAATATTA
>CALJEW010000225.1 GCA_938074585.1 uncultured Rhodospirillales bacterium
CTGGCCAGGTTCTGGAGGCCCAAGGTTTGATCGAATAAACGCCCAGTAACAACATTTTAGTTGTTGATTGTAATACGCCATTGGATGCGGGTTTTTTTAAGAACTGTGCGGGTGTTTTGGCGGTCAATCACTGTGCCGTTGATCATCGAATTGTTGACGTAGGAGCAGCCTCAAAAAATGAGATTTTGGAGACGAATGCAATTCCCAGATTTGTTGGTTCCGTGACCGAGCTTAGCATTGGGATGATGGTTAATTTAGGCTGTTCTGTTAATTTGTATGTGGTGTAATTCCTCACTAAGGCAGGCAATTGTTAGGAAGCGCATTAGGAATTATTAGCTATAGCAGTATTAGAAAACGTTTGTCATCGGTTGTGGTATTCTTAGGTATGAAAGCTTTGTCCATGATCCTTAAATAACCAGCGCCGGCAAACATGCCCATAAAGCAAATTTTCAGGATGTATTAGCAGGGGCGGGTTTTTAACGTGCCTAGCCTTTACCGCTGATGAGACTGAAAATCTTATGAAAAAAGCCGCTTTTTTTGCTCTGAAACAGGGCAGTTATTTCATAAATATGCCGTGGAGAAATTTCATTGATAAAGCGGCTTTAGAGGAAGTTTTGAATACAGGTCATATAGCTGGAGCTGCTTTAGATGTAGGTCAGGCACCTGATCAAATGCCAACCCCTTCCTTAGCTGTTACATCCGAACGTAATCACAACGCCCCATATGGGAGTACAAACCCCACAATCGATTGAATTGAAGGCTTTAGAAACGGTTGAGCAAGTTCTGTCGTTAGTACAGGGCGAAATGCCCCATAACGCATTGAACCCGGAACATGCCTATGGGGCGCACGCTTATCTGCATGAGCAGATATGTACTTCTTTAAATGAATATGGGGTCACGCCGTCCCATGAAGGATAACGTGATCCATATTCAAATCTATTAGCTGATAATCGCGTTCAAGGTTGCACTTGGTCGCATAGCAACAAGAGTTTTAGCTGGGTCTTGGTGATAGTACCCACCCAAGTCGACAGCGTCGCCTTGCGCTGCCAAAAGTTCCGCAACGATTTTATCTTCATTGCTCGAAAGTTGCTCAGCAATCGGTGCAAAATGCGCTTTTAAGTCCGCATCATCATTTTGATTGGCTAAAGCTTCTGCCCAATACTTTGCAATAACAAAATGACTTCCCCGGTTATCATGTTCCCCGGTTTTAGAGCTTGGTGACTGTTTGTTGTCCAACAGTTTTTCTGTCGCCGCATCCAGTGCCTTTGCAATAATACCAATTTTTACATTATTATTCTTTTCGCTCAAATGTTCAAGCGATGCGCCCAAGGCACAGAACTCACCTAATGAGTCCCAACGCAAATGACCTTCTTCAACCAACTGCTGAATATGCTTTGGTGCAGATCCACCTGCACCTGTCTCGAACAATCCACCACCGTTAAGCAAAGGAACGATCGATAACATTTTAGCACTGGTTCCAACTTCTAAAATTGGGAACAAGTCTGTCAAATAATCACGTAGCACGTTACCCGTAACCGAAACTGTATCCAGACCACGGCTCATGCGCTCCATAGAATACCAAGTTGCCTCAGCGGGTGACATAGTTAAAATTTCAAGACCACTGGTTTCATGATTAGATAAATAGCGCTCGACCTTGTCGATGATGTGTTGGTCATGTGGGCGGTCATTGTTCAGCCAGAATACGGCGGGAACACCTGTCGCCCGTGCCCGTTTAACAGCTAATTCAACCCAGTTTTGAACAGGAACATCGCGCGTCATACACATCCGCCAAATGTCGCCTTTTTCAACACTATGCTCGTGGATCACGTTGCTAGCTGCATCGACGGCGCGGATGATGCCATCTTCTGAAGCAATAAAGGTTTGTGGGTGTGAACCATATTCTTCAGCTTTCCGTGCCATCAAGCCAACGTTCGATACGCTGCCCATGGTCGCCGGATCAAGTGCTCCGTTTACTTTACAAAAGCGGATGGCTTCTGAATAAACACCTGCATATGAATGATCTGGAATCACACATTTTGTGTCCGCCTCAAACCCATCTGGGCCCCAAGCTTTACCACCGGAACGAATGATAACTGGAATCGACGCATCAATAATAACATCGCTTGGGACGTGCAGGTTGGTCAAACCACGGTCAGAATTAACCATGAACAATTCTGGTTGCTCTTTTAGGCATGCTGCAAGATCACCTTCAATTTCAGCTCGTTTGTTGGATGGTAAAGTTGCTACCTTAACTTCTAAATCGCCAATGCCGTTATCTGGGTTTACGCCCAAATCAGCAAAAATAGCCGCATGTTTTTCCAGAACGTCTTTCAAATAAACAGACACCGCATGACCAAAGATAACGGGGTCTGAGACCTTCATCATCGTTGCTTTTAAGTGAAGGGAGAACAAAATGTTTTGCTCTTTAGCACTTTTAACTTCTGCTTCATAAAAGTTCCGAAGAGCCTTGGCGCTCAGGTAAGATGCATCAACAATATCGCCAGCGCTTAAAGGTGTTGCACCCTTAAGCTTGGTCACATCGCCATTGCTCGCAACAAATTCGATGGTTGCATCACCGGCTTGCGCACCGGTGATCACGGATGATTTTTCGTTGGCGAAAAAATCGCCATTTTCCATTGTTGCTACGTGGGTTTTAGAATCTTTACTCCAAGCGCCCATGCGGTGCGGGTTCTTTTTCGCAAATTCTTTAATTGCTTTTGGTGCGCGGCGATCTGAATTGCCTTCGCGTAATACCGGGTTTACAGCGCTACCTTTAACTTTATCAAAGATTGCTTGAATTTGACGCTCGGCATCTGTTTGTGGATCTTCGGGGTAATCTGGAATCGTGTAGCCTTGAGCTTGTAATTCTGCAACGGCAGCTTTCAACTGTGGAATAGAAGCACTAATGTTTGGCAATTTAATGACGTTTGCTTCAGGCTTTTGAACCAATTCACCCAAAAATGCCAAATCGTCGGATTGCTTTTGGTCATCAGGTAAAATATCAGAGAAGTTAGCTAGAATGCGGCCTGCTAATGACAAATCACGTGTGCCGATGCTCACACCAGCAACATTTGTAAAAGCTCGGATAATTGGCAAAAACGAGGCGCTGGCCAATTCTGGGGCTTCGTCTACTTTGGTGTAAATGATATCGGGATTTTTTTGATCAGTCATATTAGGGCAACTCCATTAAACGGTTGTTCGTTAAAACTTTGAAAGGATTACGCTGGAACTTGTAGAAAAAGTTCCTTTCGGTTGAAAGTACCTTTTGGAAGGTTTCAAATTCCTACAGAAACCGGCGCATTTGTAGCACAATCAGCCCCTAAGAACCAAGCCTGATTGTATTATTCGGTATGAAATTAACTATTTGATTGATAGGGCGGCTTTAAAGGAGGGTGTGGCCGTCGCTGCCATCGCAACAGTTGTATAAACTTGTCCGATAA
>CALJEW010000226.1 GCA_938074585.1 uncultured Rhodospirillales bacterium
TGCAGTTACGCGCACAGACGAAACTCATTATCAATGCGAGCTTGGTTTTCTTGAAGGACCAGAAATCCAAGACGTTGACGAACTCAATTCCATATTTAACTTTAACCGTCGCAAGATTGAACGAACAGATACTTTCAACGCGGCTTTCCTTGTACCAACAGGAATTGGCGCAGAAATCGGTGGGCATGCCGGCGATGCAACTCCGGCGGCGCGGGTGCTTGCCCAAGCGTGCGACAGATTGATCACACACCCGAACGTCGTCAATGCATCAGACCTAAACGAAATGCCGGAAAACGCCCTTTATGTTGAGGGCAGCGCGCTTACCCGGGTTTTGATGGGAACCGCAGCTTTGCAACCCGTACGTTCAAACCGGGTATTGGTGATTATAGATGACCATGAGATAGAAATTTTTGCCAACGATACGGTTAATGCAGTCAACGCGGCACGTGCGACTTATGGCTTCGATTGCGCCAAAATTGTTAAGCTAAACCCTCCACTCCGAATGACCGCAGAGTTTATGAAATCAGGCAGAGCCGCTGGTGAAGTCAAAGGGTTGGAGCGTGTTCTTTCGGTATTGAACGAAAATGCGGGGACCTTCGACGCGGTCGCAATTGCTTCTGTAATCGATCTTGATCAAGAAACCCACGAACAATATTTTCATCTTGATGGGGAAATGATTAACCCGTGGGGGGGGGTGGAAGCAATGCTGACACATGCAATCTCCATGCTTTATGAAATTCCAGCCGCCCACTCGCCCATGCTTGAAAATCACGAAGTCGCCAATTTTGATTTGGGGCTAGTTGAGCCGCGGCTTGCTGCTGAAGCTGTGTCGCTAACTTTTGTTCAGTGCATGTTTAAAGGGCTGCACCGCAGCCCGCGCATAATTACCAATCCTGATACCATGAGGGAAGCCGGATTGTTAACGGCCGCCGATATCTCTTGCCTCGTCATCCCAGATAAATGCATTGGCCTGCCTACGCTTGCGGCAATGAAACAGGGGATCCCTGTTATTGCAGTGCGTGAAAATAATAACTTGATGGAAAATGACCTGCATGATCTTCCTTGGGCACCGGGCCAATTACACATTGTGGAAAACTACTGGGAAGCCGTTGGCGTAATGACCGCGCTAAAAGCTGGCATAACACCGTCATCGCTGCGCCGCCCAATCACATCAGCTAATGTAGAGAACAGAAATTTTGAATGATACACCAAACATAGCACATGAACATTTGAAGATCATTAAATCAAACAAAACTTTCCACAAGCTACCCCAGCACTCGCGCGCCCCGTATATTGCTGCTTTACGTTTCTTTGTGAGAAAAATCATTTAATCTTTTGATGACAGAAGAATGCCCACGCATTTTGAAATTACTGGACGCGGAAGAGCGAACGTTGAATCCATCTAATTTACCCTTACCAAATAATACGCATCCAAAAGTAACAAAGCTGAGCGATTTGGTGACTTGGAGCGGAGGAATAATCTGCTGTTATCTTGAGCACCACGGCGCAATGACAGGCATTATAAAAACCCAAATCGATTGAATTCCATGGGCAATAGGAGCCGCCAGACCAACGCAGTGCAATACCCTCGCCGTCATGCAAGCTTGTGGGAGGGCGCAATGTTTTAACGCAGTGAACCAGATTGCGAATTCTGGGGCGCTGGATGCGGCTTTTAACAATCCTAAATCAATCTCCAACACCAATAGCTTTTCTGGAATTTGATGATGATGGGCGAATGAAGCCTTCAGCTTATTACGGTCGAATGGTTGATATTTTCGGAGAGCTCATGAAGTTCACTTTTCTGACCCACGACCAAATGCCCTATTTGGTGGACCGATATAGCTAATGACAAGAGGCTGTCGAGGAGCTTTCTAAGCGTGTAAATCAGATAGGCTTGCGTCCTTAATTCCCTTGCGGACCTAAACTGTTTGTTTTATAATCATCCACTTATTCGCGGATTAAACAGACAAAAATTAGGGTTTTGAGCATGGGTAAAAAAGCATTGATCATTGGTGCGGGGCATGGACTGAGCGCCTCCGTAGCCCGCCTATTCGCGTCTGAAGGTATGAAGGTCGGGCTGGTTGCTCGAAACACCGATAAGCTAGCTGCATTGGCAGATGAAATTGGGGCTCATACCTATTCCTGCGATGCAACGGACCCTGATATGGTGTCTGGTTTATTCAACGCATTTGATGCGGATATTGGGAGCCCAGATATCCTTGTCTATAATCCAAACGTTATGCTTCGTGGACCGATCACAGAAGTTGACCCCGTCGGGACAAAAAACTCAATTATGGTTTCCGCCTATGGAGCGTTCCTAGCTGCTCAGCAGGCCGCGATAAGGATGTTGAAGGCAGGTTCCGGAACGATGCTGTTCACGGGTGCGTCGGCTGGCATAAAGGGCTATCCAAATTCAGCTCCCTTCGCTATGGGTAAGTTTGCACTGCGTGGGCTATGCCAAAGCTTAGCCAGGGAACTATCCCCTCAAAACATTCATGTCGCTCATTTTGTTATTGATGGTCATATATTGAATACGCAAGGTGATGCGGCCCACAGTGATCCAACATCAACACTTAATCCCGACGACATTGCTCAAACCTATCTTCATATCGCCAATCAGAACCGCAGCGCTTGGACATGGGAAATTGAATTGAGACCTTCTGCTGAGAACTTTTAAATTCACCCCATTGATGGTTGCACTTTTTTTATAAGTATCACAAACTTATCATAGACTGAGGTAATTTTAGAGAATAGGTGTGAGCATGAGTTCCGAAATTTTGGCTCACGAGCGAGAAATCGCAAGTCATTATGTTACGTCACCTCCATTGACGACCATCGTGCTTGGACGCGCTCGTCTCTGAATGCACAAACCGCGGTTGTCAAAATAGATGCATCTTCCAAACAACAACTGGCGGCTATTTGCGGCTCTTTAAAGCCATCAAGCTGCCGGCAACTGAACGACCTCTTGATATCAGTGCATAACCTGAAATAGCAAAACTCATGGGTAAGGTAAAAACGTTGCTGGAAATGGCACCAGGTTTTGCTGTTGTTGATAGCTTCGATATGGATTAGGTTTCAAATGAAACCGCAAAGGCAATGTTTTGGGTTTTGGGCGAATGCATTGGGCGCAATGTGGCCCAGCTCTGGGATAACAACATTCTTTTTATGACGTATGTGACACCGGCCAGACTTTTGGATATGGCGTGCGAGGGTCACATACGGCGGTGGAACTGGTTTTTCACACGGACAACGTTTCAAGCCTGTCGCTTCCTGATGTATTTAGCCTTGTGTGTTTACACCCAGCCAAGGAAGGCGGTCTCAGTCTGTTTTGTAGTCTTTATAGCTTACATAATCGTTTATTAGAACAAGCGCTTGACGCTCTGATGCGACTATGACAACCAATACTGTTTGACCGTCAGGCCGTACACAACTTGGACGATGCAAAAGTGCTATCATCCCACATGGTCAAGTGGGATGGAGTGCGCCTGAAAGGTCCGGCAGATATGAACCTTAATCGCAAAGGCTATGCTGTTGCCGGAATTATTCCCAATGCGAAAACAGAATCCGCTTTAACTGCCGAAGAACGTATTTAAAGAGATCCCCAGCTTTGGTTTGAAGCCCCATTGAAACGCGGCCATTTGCAATTTTTAATCAATCAAAAGTAGCTCATTATTGGAACAATTTCATTGATTTTGATGAGCTTAAAAAAGAGGCATCTTGTCCGGACTTGGCATCGCAATGCGGGCAATGTTGATTACTACCGAATTACAACCTAGTCTCTCTTTATATAATATATAACGCTTGCTAAAAGCATTTCCAGATTTGTGGGCCTACTCGGTGGCGGAAGGGCTGCATCTAGAAGCCCTAGATCTTAAGTATTTAATTTCACGAGCCGCGGTAACACCCCCACACAATGGTGCCCCCTTGGTTTATTGCTTAATATGTTTATAAGATTTATTATTCGTGATTAGTTTGGCAAAAAAAATATGTGGTTTGTACATATGCTAAGAACACTGAGACAACTAATAGGTAAATATACTTGGAGCATGGTTTATTGTTTAAAACACAAATATTACCCCTCAATATAGGAACAACCATAATTACATCGCCTGGTTCTGTTATCTCAGTCCTAGAAGCCGCTGGTGTTGAGCAACTTACACTTGGCTCTGACCCTTGGTTTTTGAGAGCTGAGTTCGAGCGCGAGGGCTCTGATTTATATTTGACCGGACCTGAAGGACAAGAACTCATTGTCCGTGACTTCTTTGACCAAAACCCTCCACCTGATATAGCCAC
>CALJEW010000227.1 GCA_938074585.1 uncultured Rhodospirillales bacterium
CCTCAATACAAAATCAAAAATCTATACTATATAAATCCGGCAAAATTCTGCCAAACTGAAACTAGTTCGCATTCGTCTGACAGTACCCAGTCCGCCTTCCAAGTTTTTGACGCCAAAGGTTAATCGCATTTGCCCAAAGGACGGATCTACCCCCTGCAAATGAACCATCATTCCAAGGACTGCAACCATCAAGGCCTTAATCATAGAGCCTTGACTTAAGGCTGACCGAATACGTTCATCTTGTTACGCGGGGCCGCGTGTTGAACCGTTAAGTTCAAAGTCGCTGGCTTTGATTTCGCGTTTTAAGGTTTTATAGACGGCTTCAATCAACGAGCGATCATTACCAAGCCTAAACTCACCCCAACCTGTAATGCCGTCTTCAGATTCGACTTTCTAAAAACTCCAAAGCGTTTTCGGCGTCGCTTGAATAGTGACACCTTGAACAGAATAAGGCATTAACGGACCTTTTATTTGGGATCACTCATCGATGTTCACGTGAAAAATCACGGGTATGATGCTGGCTTTCCATACGCCACTGAAGCAAGTGATCAAGCATCTCGCGTTTGATCGTTTCTACTGCAGGATCATCCCACCTGTTTTCAATTTCTTTTGGGTCATTATTCAGGTCAAACAGTTGTCCGTATTCTTCACCTAAAAAATGAACCAACTTCCAGTCTTTCGATCGAACCATGGTCATGAACTCGGTATCTTGCAAAATGCCGTCACGGGACTGTTCGCAATAGACATAATCCCGCACATACCCGTCTCTGCCTTCAAGTGCCGCTTGAACTGATTTTGTTTCAAACATTTCTGGCGTTTCAATTCCGGCATAGTTCAGTAAAGCAGGAACAATATCCATTTGCTGCATGATATCGTCAACTTTATGCCCCGCTGCAACCCGGCCCGGTGACCATACGATCATGGGAACATTGGTGACCTGCTCATACATGGTCCATTTTTGACTATGCCCATGATCGCCTAAACAGTCGCCATGATCCGAGGTAAAAATAATAATACTATTTTCTAAATATCCTTTGCGGTCCAACGTTTCGATAATTTCGCCAACCTTTTTATCGATCATGGTTACGTTCGCTAGATAGTAAGCACGTTGTTTGTGGCGGGCTTCCTCTGACGGGTCCAAATGATGAACAACACTATCGTGGTCAACCTCTGCATTATGAATTCGCATCGATTTAAAGGGGGCCGGTTGGCTGTCTAGGTCGCTTTGTAAAACCGGATCGATTGGAATATCGCGGTCCATATAGTCAGCGCTATATTCAGTTGTTGGGTCGTAGGGCGGGTGCGGCCCAGGAAAACCAACTTGCAGAAATAAAGGCTCGGTTATTGGATAACTATCCACCCACCATGATGCCATGCCGCCTACAAACATATCAGAATGCAATCGTTCTGGCATTTCCCAATCAAACGCACCAAGGCTATCTTTATAATCCACACGCGCCCGATAGGTTTCTCGCTGTTGTTTGGTCATGCCGTTTGCAGCTAAAGCACGGTCCCATTCATCAAAGTAGTAACGGCCTTCCAAGAACCTGTCTTTATTTTCAACGTTATAGCGTTCATTAAACCCAGCCGGAGTATTTAACGGCCACGTATGCATTTTGCCGATATTTACAGTGTGGTAGCCAGACTCTTTAAACAGCTCCATCCAACCGTGGCGCCACAAATCCGCATTTTTTAAAATGCCCGTTGTATGGGGATAAAAGCCCGTAAACAGGCTTGCACGCGACGGAACACAGGAAGCACCAGCAACATGACAATTTGTAAAATGCGTGCCTTCTTTTATAAGGCGATCCAAATTCGGCGTATCCACATGAGAACACCCAAGCCCACAAATTGTGTCGTAGCGCTGCTGGTCTGTAATAATAAAAATGATATTTGGTTTTGTGTTACTCATTGCCATACATTTCCTGAATTCGGAGGGAAGGGCCTAAAAAGTGCCCTGCTACATAAGAACTCACTTAAGTTCTTATTAATATTTTAATTTCCTTAATTACGCAAGAAGTTTGCCGCAGATCAATGATTCAGCTGAAAACAAAACCGAATGCAACGGTTGGTTCTTGGATGATTAATCCAAGCCAACAGCCCGGCGACGGCCTTTTTCCAAATGAACACTCATCAGGGTTTCTGCCGCTTCCTTATCGCGGTTTTCCAAAGCCTCTATAATTTCTAGGTGTTCATTTAATCCAGGAAGGCTGTCCATAAACCGAGGCTGGACACTAAGTCGGCTAACCGAAACCAGGACCTGTAGACGATCAAACATTTCGTCGAGTGTGGTATTGTTCAATGCGCCTATTATTAATTGATGCAACAGATCGTCGACCAAACTGCGCTCGCGTGAAAGTAGCCCTAACTCCTGACGGGTCTCTGCCTTACCTTCAATAGCTTCCTTCGTTTGAGCTTTAATTTTCGCAATTTTTTGCAAATCCCCGGTTACTGCAAAAACGCGAACAGCATGAACTTCAAAAATTTTACGAATTTCGTAAATATCATTGATTTCTTTTTCGCTTGGTTCTCGGACCATAACACCACGTTGCGGGATTAATGTTATAACCTTTTCAGCTTCTAATCGCTTCAAAGCCTCACGCATTGCGCCAATCGATGCGCCAATGGCTTCACACAACTCTCGCTGAGACACAAGCCGTCCAGGCTTAAGCTGACCAGATAATAAATAGTCCATAAATTTGCGATATGCCGTGTCGCGAAGCACAGGTTTCGAGCGTGTGCCCTCTTTGGAAGAAACAGAACCATTTCCATCTAAAGGCTTTTGAGCGTCATTCATGAGGTTCCTTTCTTGTTAGTGGATTTAATTGCACGGTCATTATAGCCTATTTCGTCCCTTTAACATCACATAAAGAGTTTTATAAAACGATATTGTGAGTCTATAATATCTTAACTGAGTTCTCAATTGATTTTG
>CALJEW010000228.1 GCA_938074585.1 uncultured Rhodospirillales bacterium
ATTTTAACGGGTACCGTGAATGCCGTTCGGTTTGATGGTGATCGCTTGATTGGTGAAATGTTCGATGGTGTTGGGTTATTGATTGGCCAAAAAGAACATGACATAGAGGTCGCGGGACGAAGTGCCTTAATATTGGGTGCGGGTGGTGCCGCGCGTGCAGTTGCTTTCGCCTATATTCAAGAAGGCGTGACGAAATTAGGTGTCTATAACCGCACCACTGAACGGGCGGAAAAACTTGTTGCAGATATCAAAGCGGCGATGCCCGATGCCAACGTTGAAATTGCCACGGATGATCCAACCGGATATGATGTAATTTGCAATTGTACGTCGCTAGGGCTGCATCAAGGTGACCCCGTTCCCACAGATATCAGCAAATTGGATGCCCACATGGACATCGTCGATATTATTGCCGTACGCGACACAGAATTGATGGATGCAGCCGTGGCTATTGGATGCAAAAAAGTTATTGGTGGTGTTCCAATGGCAGTCGGTCAATTAGCCGCTTTTGCGAAATTTTTCGATCCGGATCAAAAAGGCTAAAACATATGAGCAATTTTATAAATCCGGTTGTCGAGAAACTAGGGCGACGATTGCGATTAGGTGTTGTAGGCGGTGGTGCCACTTCGTTTATTGGCAGCGTACACCGGACAGCTGCCCGGCTTGATGATAGGTTTGAAGTTGTGGCATCGGTTATGGCATCAACACCTGAACGCGCCCGTGAACAAGGCATTCAGGCCGGTATTGCTGAGGATCGGGCATACGGAACGTTAGATGAGATGTTAGAAAGCGAAGGTCAGCGTAACGATGGTATTGATGTGGTTGCTATTATGACGCCAAATCACCGCCATTACCCTGAATGCAAAGCCGTATTGGCGAAGGGTCTGCATATCATTTGCGATAAACCCATGACGACATCTGTCGCAGATGCCATTGATCTGGTTAAAAGTGTTCGTGATGCTAGGATCATCTTTTGCTTTACCCACAATTATTCGGGCTACCCTATGGTTCGACAAGCCAGAGCTATGGTCACCACAGGAAAAATTGGTGAAATTCGTCAGGTCAATGTCGAGTACTCTCAAGGCCAATTATCCTCATATGTCGAGCCGAACGCGCCAGAGCGTTTGAAGTGGCGACTGGACCCTAAACGCGGCGGGCCTTCTGCAGTATTGGGTGACATCGGGACCCATGCACATCAATTGCTGACTTACATAACAGGAATGCCGCTCGCCAAGTTGGCAGCGGATGTGGGGCCAACAGTACCCGAACGCCAAAACGATGATTACGCAGGCATGTTGCTACGTATGGAAAACGGAGCGCGCGGAACACTTTGGTGTACGCAAGCGGCATCCGGGTCTGAAAATATTTTACGCATTAAAGTCTTTGGATCACTAGGCGGGCTGGAGTGGGAACAATGCTCCCCTAATCATTTAAAACATATGGTTCAAGGCGAACCCGCACGTATTTTAAGTCGAGGATTACCGGGGCTTAGCGATGCTGCCCATAGGGCAAGCCGAATTCCAACGGGTCATCCGGAAGGTTTTCAGGAAGGTTTTGCCAATTTGTATAACGATGCAGCAGAAGCGATTGCCGCCAGAATTACCGGCACAGAAGCCGATCCCTTAGCGCTTGATTTCCCGACTGTTGAAGATGGGGCCCGCGGTATGCGGTTTTTAGAAGCGGCATTAGAGTCCAGCAATAGCGAAGGCGGCTGGGTCGACTGTACATTAAATTTTTAAGAATACATTTAGAGGAATTTAAAAATGAGCGTACTTACACTTGGTGCGAATACATTTAGTTATGTTTATAAACGCGGAGTTCTTGATACCTTGCAGCATTTAGGCAGCATGGGGTATCGCGAGTTTGAAATTTTAGTTACCCAACCGCATTTTTGGGCAACTGATTTCACAGCGAATGAGCGTCGCGATATTCCAATAAAACTCGCGGACCAAGGTCTGCATGTAACGTCTGTAAATATTCCTGGCATTGATAATAATATCGTCAGTGGAACGCGTGAAATGCGTGAGTTTACGATTAAAGTTCTTTCTGATTTGGTTGATATTTGTGGGGACTGGAAAATCCCGTATTGTATTTTCGTCCCAGGCCGCACAATCCCCTTATTCCCCATACCCAAAGAACAACTCATGGAATGGTTTATTGAAGGAATGATAACATTGGCAAACCGGGCCAGTAATCAGGGCGTTACCATGCTGATTGAAAATGTTCCCAACACATGGATCCCACGCGCCGAGAATGTGATGGAAGCGTTGAATGCCGTTGGACGTGACGATATTGGCGTTATTTATGACGTGGCCAACGCCCCGTTTACAGGTGAAAACCCATGCGAAGGTGTGAGAATTGTTAAAGACTGGCTGAAGTTAGTACATTTATCTGATACCCATAAAAACACGTGGCGGCATGATCCCATCGGCATGGGCGATGTGGCTTTTTCAGACTTTAACCAAGTTCTCAAGGAGATTGGTTATGATGGAATTTCGATGTTGGAAATAATTACAGATGATCCGGACTTCCATTTCAGAGATAGCCATAAAAAGCTGGTCCAAATGGGCTGGAGCAATTTTGGCAGCTAACGAAATATTAGGCTGTTCTTAAAAATTGATCGACTTCCGTCCGGGTTGGAGCACCCATACATCCATCGGGATGTGTGCATTTAATCACAGCCGCGGCACAGGCAAATCGTATGGCATGTGATACAGACATTTTATCGCCAACCGCTCACGCAAACGCTGCGTGCCAAACATCACCTGCACCAAGGGTATCGATGAATTTTATTTCAAATGCCGGGGTATGCTCCGTCTCTCCATCTTCGCGCCAATACACTCCGGCATTTCTGTTGGTAACAGCCAGAAAGCCTTCAAGACGAGATTCTGCTATTTCCAAAGCACAGCTCAGATCATCGGTTGACGCATGGTCGCGCAAACCGTCAGCTGAAAAGGCTACATTGCTTGAGAGATGAAGCGCATCTTTTGATTCCAGCGCGGGGGCTTCTGCATCTAGAACACCCGGTTTTGACGCCTCTTTCGCGGCGCGCATGGCGGTGAACGCGCCCTCGGGCCAAGGTAGGTCCGTTAATATCACATAAAATTCAGGTAAGGCGTCAGTGAACTATTCTTTTAAGGAAGATAATTTTGATCCCGCAAATTGACCACCTGACGTTCACCGTCTTGGTATATGTAGACAGAAGAAAAAGAGCTTCTGATATGTGGGAACTGACGTACCAATTCACAGTCTACGTTGCTGTTTTTAAGGTCTCGTATAATATGGCCACCAATTCCATCGTCATCCAAACGGGCTATTAATGACGCATTGCCACCCAATCATGCGACGGCAACAGCAGCATTTGCTACCATTCCACCGCCAACCATTTCCGCTGCATGAGCCCGAAATTTTCCACCACGCGCTGGCATTTCATCAACAAAGATAACAATGTCATGTGTTATAACGCCTATGTAGATAATTTTTGTGCTCACCGATGATCCCCTAAACAATAAGTTCTGTTTTTGGGTCTAGCAAATGCATGTGGCTCATATTGATTGTGAACGACATGGATTCCCCAACGCCTAAGACTGACTTCGGTTCGGTGCGGGCATTCATTTCAATACCGTCCATATCTATATAAACCAAAGTATCCATGCCCATGGGTTCAACAGCCTGCACGGTCGCATCAAAATCGACTTGGGTTGCGTTGATATGCCTCCGCTTTTCCGTCACATGTTCAGGACGAATGCCAAAAGTTAGAGTGTCGCCCAAATACTTTTGATACCGATCATATCTTTCTTTAGGCAATGCTAACGACATTTGATTACCCAATTGTATAGAAAGTACGTCATTGGTTTCGACAATTTTTCCAGTTGTGAAATTCATAGCGGGGGTACCAATAAAACCTGCAACAAACAGGGTTTTCGGATTATCGTACAATTCTTGAGGGGTGCCGACTTGTTCAATTTTACCATTGTTCATAACAACAATACGGTCAGCGAGCGTCATTGCCTCTACTTGATCGTGGGTTACAAAAATGATTGTTGTTTCGACCCGTTGATGCATTTTTTTGATTTCTGTACGCATTTGCGTTCTCATTTTAGCATCTAAATTACTCAGGGGCTCATCAAACAAAAAAACTTGAGGGTTACGGACAATAGAGCGGCCCATAGCAACGCGTTGGCGTTCTCCGCCGGAAAGCTGTTTTGGTCGGCGATCGAGAAGATCTGAGATGCCAAGAATATCTGCGGCTTCTTTGACCTTGCGATCAATTTCAGCTTTAGGTAACTTTTTAAGCATCAAACTAAAAGCGATATTATCGTATACGGATTTTTGAGGATAAAGGCCGTAGTTCTGAAAAACCATGGCGATATTGCGGTCTTTTGACGGCACGTTATTGACCCACTTATCGTCAATTAAGATATCGCCCTCTGATGGGTCTTCCAATCCAGCAATCATACGAAGTGTTGTGCTTTTTCCGCAACCGGATGGCCCGACCAGAACGATAAACTCATTATGATCAATTTCTAGATTTATGTACTTTACAGCATCAATTTGGTCGTAAAATTTAGATAAATTTTGTAACGCGACACAGGCCATAAATTGATTCCTTAAAAACGAGAATATGCAATAACCTTATGCCACACAATTATTGCAATTCAACACCTTCAATTGTTACCCGGTGCATTAATCGGCGAAAGCCGTGGTAATCATTTATGGCCTGATGCCATGTTGCGAGATTATCCCATATGGCAACAGAACCTTTCGCCCACCTGAACCGACACTGGTACTCTTGTTGCATGGTGTGCTGATAGAGCATTGCCAAGAAAGGCTCAGACTCTTCGGTGGTCCAACCCTCTATATGAGTTGTGAATTGCGGGTTTACATAGAGCCCTTTTTGCCCTGTCCGGGGGTGGGTTAGTACAATGGGGTGAATAGAATTTTGTGTTGCCAATTTTGGATTACCAATACGTGATCCCAGTTCTTCAACCTGACTAACACGGGATTTTTCGGCACCAAAAATATGGCGACTTGAATGACACGCATTCATATCTTCAAGTGTCGCCTTAAGACCATCTGACAATCCCTCATAAGCGGCTGCGACGCTAGCGAACAAAGTATCGCCGCCAACGTCAGGAACTTCTTTAGCATATAGAACTGAACCAAAGGCAGGAACCTGATCATAAGAATGATCTGTATGCCATAAATTGCCAATATTCATCTTTTGGTCGGGCTCTTTACTGACCTGGGCTATTTCCGGATAACCGTCTAAGGCTGTAAAAAATTGGTTAATAACAATGTTTCCCCAGCGCTTCGCAAACGCGATATGCTGATCTGGCGACATCTCTTGTTCACGAAAAAAAATGACGCCATATGTATCATTAGCGGTTCTAATATCTGCAAATTGCTCATCTGAAATATCTGTTAAATCAACACCGTCGATTTCAGCCCCAATGGAACCACTGATGGGACGTACGATAAGCGTATTTAAGTCCAAAGGCATGGTCAGGCTCATTTAATAATTGATCCGAGATTACATTATATCTGTTATTCGTAGAAATGGGAGAACATTTCGCATGTTACCTAAGGAAGAGCAACTTTAACCAAACCGTTACATCAAA
>CALJEW010000229.1 GCA_938074585.1 uncultured Rhodospirillales bacterium
TAGCTTGTTGGTTGTTTCTCACCGGATCAGTACGCTAGAAAATATGGATGAAATTTTGGTTATGGAACAGGGCAAAATCATCGCCAGAGGTACGCACTCTCAATTGCTCGCGTCATCCCCTTATTACCGGCAGACTTGGGAGCTGCAAAAACACAATTCACCGACACAATATCTAGATACAGGAACCGAGGGGGCGGACTTATGATCAAAACCATTGATATGCATTACTTAAAGCATTTTTACCTGTATGCAAAAAACTATAAAAAAACCTCCTATCTTGGAATGGCGATGATGCCTTTATCCGTCGCCAGTAATTTATTATTTCCCTGGCTTGTTATTCAGGTCATTGATACAAAACTAATGCTTGGCCAGCTGGATGGATTATATAAGTTGTTATTCTGGATGATTATCGTTTTGATAATCAATTATTTGGCCGATTCTTTTTATTCTTATTTTCTACGCAAAACCGGACAATTAACTGTTTTTGAAATGCGCTCAGAACTGTTTAGGCGCATCTTAAAATTGCCCAGAACATATTTCGACAAAACTCCAACCGGTGTAACCCTAACACGCTTGACCAGTGATTTAGAATCCATCGGGGAATCCTTCGTACTAGGTGTTTTAAGTTTAGTTAAAGACACAATTAATACGGTAGCGGTGTTACTTTTTATGTTTGTTATAAATTGGCAATTAACTTTGGTTGTCCTCGTGGTTTTTCCACCTATCCTTTACCTTACTTATTACGTACGTAATAAACTCCGGTCCTTATATCTGATCACACGTTCAACATTAGCTAAAGGAACTGGTTACCTTCAAGAATGTTTGTTAGGGGTGAAAACGGTTCAGCTCTATGGCGCTGAGCAAGAGGTAGAAGATCAATATAGATCACATACATCGGCCTTTTTGAAAGCACAGCTAAAGACCAATAAATACGACGCTGCCCTGTTTTCAATTATTACTGGCATCACAAGCATTACCATAGGACTGATCATCTGGTATGGAGCTGGGAGCATACAAAAAGGAGCCGTTTCGCTCGGAGTTTTAATTGCGTTTATTAATACTTTAGAAAAAATATTTATTCCCTTGCGGGATTTCACTTCCCAAATAGCATCCATTCAGCGCTCCTTTGCTGCGTTCGAGCATATTGAAGAATTATTTATAGAACCCTTGGAAGAAGACGGCAGATTGCTGCTCCCACCTCATGACCTGAAAGAGCGCTTGAGCACATTTGATTCTTTGCAATTTGACACTGTCAGTTTCCGTTATAATGAACAGACCCCCTACGTTTTAAAAGATGTCTCCTTCACCTTGAACAAGGGCGAGCAATTGGCAATGGTTGGCACGACTGGGTCTGGAAAGTCGACGATCATGCGCTTGATGAATAAAGTCTATATGGATTACGAAGGCAGTATTTTATTAAATGGAATTGAGCTTTCGCTGATACCAAAAGAAAGTATGTTGCATCTTTTTTCATTGATGCAGCAAGATGCTTTCTTATTTGAAGAAAATGTTCATTTTAATATATCTCTTGGTAATAATGATGTCAGAGATCAAGCGGTGATCGATGCAGCGCACTATGTATATGCGCACAATTTTATTGAAGAATTACCCGGTCAATATGAATTTCAACTGACTAACAGCGGCGAGAATTTGTCTGCCGGTCAAACCCAATTAATTTCTTTTGCCCGCGCTATTGCTCAAGGCGGTCAGGTCGTCATGTTGGATGAAGCGACGAGTTCAGTAGATTCTATAACGGAAGAACTCATTCAAAAAGCCATAAGTAAATTATTTAAGGAAAAAACTGTAATAGCCGTTGCACACCGATTGAGTACGATACGAAATGCCGATCAGATACTAGTATTGGCAGATGGAAAAGTTGTTGAACGAGGTAACCATCAAATGCTTCTCGACATAGGTGGTGTCTACGCCGGGCTTTTACAAGACAGCAACTATGTTGATGGCGATACTCTGACTGAAATATAGTAAATCACGTAACTTGATACGATGGATGATGACAGATTTCTTTTGTGTATTGAAACAATTAAAATTAAAATTTCTCAAGTTGATATAAGATTGATGCTTGGAGTCTCTATGAAATATTCATCAACTGGGGCAAAAATACCTTTAGGCCCTTATTCATATAATGACCAAAAAAGGAGGCCGATGATGAATGAAATATTTAATTTTCTATAATGGAAACAACGTCGTACTTGGAACTCATAACGCCCCTATGTTGGAGTCTTTTCGACATTGGAAGTATTTTTATAGAAAGTACAAAAGATTTCATTTTGAGAATGAAAAGCGTTTTCTAAAAGTGCGACGCTTCGACAAACCATTTTGATGATTGTCTCGGGGTTAATTTTCTGGTTAGGTTTGGCCTGGGAATTGCTTTCTTTATCAAGTTTAGATCAAGCCCTAAACTGCCGAAGTCTAAAATATCTGCGCCCTATTTTGCACAAAGTCCCTTACCAAGTTAGTAATTTGGTCGGTGTAATCAATCAACTGATGGAACTATTGGGCCCATTGATTAACGCCATAACACGCTTTGCGGTCAAAACAGAACCACCAATTGCAAACCCCTTTAGCAGCTATTGAAACTCGAGTTGAAGTGGGATTAGGTGAAACGGACCCGGCAGAAATAGACAAAACACTTTTGCATTTAAAACTGACAACCAGCAAACTAGTCGTTTGGTTAATCAGCTTTTAAACCTTGCGCGCGCAACGCCCGATGCGGGAGAAGCAGCTTATGAGTGCATAGATATGAATGCCTTATGTTTTCTTTTCACATTAGACATGCTTAATTTTATCCTCACTAAAAATATTCACCTAGGTCTAAAACGTAATCTGAATTAATGTTTCTAAGTGGGGATAAAACTTATTTAAAGAGATTCTGCGCAACTTGATTTACAATGTGATTTTATATTGCCCGGCGGAAAGTCATACAACCTTAGGACTTACAATGAATGAGGTGACAAGAATTTTCGAGATTGCAGACGATGGTACGGGCATCCCCTTTGATGGCTGAGAAAAGTCTTTTATCGGTTTTATTAATTGCATAGTTCTGCCGATGCCAGCTGTTGCGACCTTGGCTTACCTATCGTCCGTTAAATCATCTGGCGGCATGGTGGAGAAGTGGAAGCCTTGTCTGGTAGTGAGGGAAAAAGAGCTCGGATCAAAGTTTCATTCTCACTCGATACTTAAGGGTTAAACGTGAACCCCTTGCGGTCTTTTTCGATTTTTTTTAAACTTTAACTTTAGACCTGTTCCGTATGGGGTATTGGTGTTCCTTTTTATATATGTATGTTTAATTCATCATTGATTTATTGCCTTAAGGGCGCAAAAGTGTCGGTCTTTGTATTAATGAGACTAAGGAAAATAAAACATGCTTATCGATGTTCGTACCTACGAGGTTAGACCTGGCACTTTAAAAGCGCATTTGGACTTATATGCTGAGTACGGCAAAGGCCCGCAAAGCAAGCATTTGGGGACGCCGTTGGCTTATTTGAAAACAGAAACAGGAAACCCGAACGAATACGTTCACATGTGGGTATACAAGGATGCGGGCCACCGCGAAGCATGTCGGGCCGCCATGTGGGCCGATTCAGATTGGTTGGCTTATACCAAACGTAGCGCTGAATTAGGAGCTTTGGTTCAGCAAAATAACCGCTTGATGGTTCCTGTTGATTTTTTTGATTTTGACGCACCAACTTAAGCTTCTTTGATATGGCGCAGGCTTCTCACACTTGGGAACTGCGTCATTATCAAAATAAACCCAACGTGTTTAAACTGTATCGTAATCTTGGTGAATACCGGGGTCATCGACGGGTGTTACTAAAACTGATTCTGGATTTTTTTCAATAATTGGTTTCCCCCCCTTATCGCCCTGCAAGTGTTTAACTTGAGCGAAGTAGTTCCGACCAATTAATACCGGATTCCCGTGTTTGTTTGCCTCAATCGGAACGCAAATATGATGGCCCTTTTCAGGGGCGTACCCATTTATGAGCGCCTCATAGGTGCTGGGTTTAATGTGTGGCATATCGGCCAGTGTTATGAGTATTGCATCCACGTCCTCTGGCATTGCTAAAACCCCACACCGCAGCGACGATGCTATTCCGCTGGCGAAATCTGGATTATGAACAAATTGTACATTTGACTGTAATAAGGCCTGTTCAATCCTAAGCGCTTCATGGCCGGTAACAGCAATCACAGGATCGCACTTGCTGTTTAATAATCGGTCCAAAGCCGTTACAATCATCGGCGTTCCGTTGATTGGTGCTAATAATTTATTGATCGGCCCAGCGCGCTTTGACATGCCCGCCGCCAACAACAATCCACCTATTTTATGCGCCATTGATCCTATTTCCTTAGCTATTCGATGAGCACCTTCTTATGCCAAGATCACAAAAAAGGCTATTTTTGAAAATAATGACGTGCGTCTGGCCACGGAATGACTATATTTTTTCAATGGAAAATAATAACACACATAAACCTGTCGACGACTTAGATGCCATCAACACTGCTTTGGGCTGGATCAAAGAAGGGCGCACTTGCGCTTTGGCAACAGTCACCCGCACATGGGGTTCAGCCCCCCGCCCAACCGGTAGCTTTTTAGCAATCAACGATCAAGGCGCATTTGTCGGTTCTGTATCAGGTGGCTGCATTGAAGGTGAAGTGGCAACCGAAGCTTTGGGGCTTATGCGCAATGGCGGATTCAAAAACGTCGATTTTGCCGTCTCAGATGAGCAAGCGTCAGGCGCTGGCTTAGCATGTGGCGGGAAAGTTTCTGTCCATGTGTTTGCTCTAACGCCTAAAAAGGTATCTCAGTTAAAGCAGCTCAGTCAATTAGCCGACCAGAAAACCGAAGTGGCATTCGTCATTGATGTGGTGACCGGCGAAGCATCAATAGAAACTTGCGATGCTGATGGGGATATTGCGAAACTTTTACAAAAAGGAAAAAGCAGCTTATTGCGTGAAACCACCCCGGGTCTATTATTCGTGCGGCCTTTTTTGCCACCGCTCAGGATGTTCATAATTGGTGCAGTTCACATCGCTCAAGATTTGGCGGTGATGGCCCAGCGCTCAGGCTATGATGTGACTTTAATTGATCCTCGTGACACGTGGGCAACACCGGAACGATTCCCCGGATTAATCATTGATCGCCGAATGCCCAGTGAAGCGATTATTGATTTGAGGCCCGATCAACGAACTGCGATCGTTGCGTTGTGTCATGATCCAAAATTAGATGATCCAGCCTTGGTTGAAGGTCTGAAATCAAAAGCCTTTTATATGGGCGCATTGGGGAGCCGTAAAAATCATGCCGGACGTTTGGCCCGTCTTGCAGAATATGGTTTTGATGAAAGTGATTTCCCCAGAATAAAAGGCCCCATAGGTCTTAATATTGGTGCTGCAACACCAGCTGAAATTGCGGTTTCTATTTTGGCTGAAGCCATTCAAACTCTAAGAATGGAACAACCAAGCTAGTAATAATTCTCAATTCTGTAAAACTTTGAGGACCGTGTCCCCTTAAAACTAAAGTTTTTATTTAAAAGTAATTATAACTTAAAATAACACATAAATTATGACGCCCGTATCGGCTAACTAAGTTTTTTAGGGTGGATAGCAGTAATGATTTAAGAGCACATATTTTCACCGCGCGAATTAGGTGGAGTCGCATTTTTGAATGCAAGGAGGTTGTCGACAATCCTTTTTGCCCTTTGGAAATTAAATATGACGATTTAATCGAAGACTATGCAGATGAGGTTTCACTTGTAAGCGATGTTTTTGATAATCTTTTTGGTGCGCCGATGAAGTGCATAAGCAAACGACAAGCTCCACAAGTATCGGGTGGTACTTATCAAATAAATATATCTTCAGTTATTGAAAGCAAAGCCGGAGATTTATTATGGCCGATCTGTCTATCGCCGAACCTTTAGCGGGCATTATAAAGTGTCCTATGGATACATCGAAAAAACCCGTCAACCTTCAATTGGCTCTCGATTAACCGGTGCAATCAGCTATTTGATGAAAATGCACAAGACCAAACAGAACTGGGTCTGAGTGCACATGAGATTGGGCAGAGCGAAAACCATTATCCAGCTCATTTTTACGCGATGGGCTGGTATTAGCCCATAAAAAATTTCTGCAATCTTTAACCCTGGGACATGCCAAAAAGTACCTATTTTAATCCGACAGTGTTTTAGATGCAAAGCTTTACGTTGGCTTATCTGGCCCTAGCCGCTTACATGACCTATTTATAAATTTACAACACGTAACACCTGGCAAATATAAATCACGTGTTCATAGTATGTAGTTTCGCTATGGCTTCCACTCAACGCTATTTGGCGACTGTTTAGCCATTGAAAGTGATCGGGGCCAACCGAATTGGCATCTTAATCCCGTGTTACCGGGTTATCAGAGGCACCGGGGTGATCATTGGGTGTCGATGGGGGACGGTAAGCAAAAAAGCTATGTTGGCATTTGAGTCAGTAAAATCAGAATTATTGAAATCTGTGGTTTAATAAGCGGCACCTTCGCTTTAACATATTGCATGATCCGTTCAGAAAACCCAGACGATCTATCCAATGTTTTAGAAAAATTCCTGCGTGATTCTGCAACCAGTTGGAGCGTCGGAACATTTGGTGCGATGGCTGAATTTTTCCATGACGCACAAACCAAAGTCAACTCAACAAGCGATATATTATCTGCCCACAATTCATTAGGCACTATACAGATTGATACGAATAAAGCTTTGCGCTTAATTCCCTATGAAGGCTTGTCGAAACTGGAAGGAGCTTGGACACAAGGTGTCTTGGTTTGCATGCCGATTGAGCTAGCTACAATGGAAAACCGTACTGGTCTTTATGAATTAAGTTCAAAAAATACGAGTGCACAGATTTTTGACTTAGGGCTAGGCGTTGAGCATTTGGATGTTTGTATTCAAACTGATAATTCAAATCTCATATCAGTATTGCGTTCACATATAGGGTCAAACATTTTTGAGCCAAAGTTACGCCTCGTTGAAGCCATTCAAGCCGTCAGCCCAACCCGTATTTTTAGATCGAAAGCTGCATCAATCCACGTTTATTCGGCAATCCCTGCAACCGGTGATGAAACCCCATTAGGCCCCCACACCCATCTTTCAGAAAAACTGTTGAGCCATAACCAAACCCAAGCCGCCACCGTACCCGTACCAGATAATTGGGTACCCGTATTAGCTTTTTTTCCGCCCAATCCTATACGTGATAGAACCGGTACTGTGCGGGAGTTTGACATGCAGGCGTTTATTCAGTTTCAAGATTTTCTGGAACAGTTCGGGCCTGATCCGCTTTTCCAAATTAAAAGTAAGTTCATACAAGCTATGAAAACAAATATGGGACCCAATGATTACTTGATACCTAAATCAAAGGCGGAACGGACCGTATTGCGCGTTGCCATTCGCCAACGCCATCATAGCCATGGCCCGTCGGTATTGCTTGATAAATGGAAGGCCGCTTACGAGTCCACCTGACAGCAATAGGTTTCACGGGTCAGAAACGCAGCAATGACAGCAATAATTCCGGCACCAATAAGCGTTAAAAAGGCATTTTTATACGCCGCTTCTGAAAATTGACGTACGTCAGAAACTATAACACCATCCCACTGCAAATCCAGCATCCAACCAATAATTGGTTGCAAGACTGCACCAGAGATCACAACCCACATATTAACAAACGCAACGGCGCTTCCGGCCGCTTGTGAACTATTATGTTCCCGGGTTGTTGCAAAACAAAGTACCATAGCAGCTGAAAAGAAGCCGTTCAAAAAGATCAGAACACTGGCCACGGTCAAAGATAAATGTGGGCCATATATAAGCACAGAAAAACAACCTAAAGCCAAAAAATTACAAATCAACAAAGGCGCCTTTCGTCTTCGGGTCTTATCTGAAATCCAACCGACTGTCGGGGCGGCAAGGGCCCACCCAAGTAACAACAATGAAATAGAAGCTGCCGCTTCAGGTCGGCTTATACCATAAATCAACATCATATAAGGCACACCCCATAGGGCGCCAAATGCCAACAAAGATGAAGACATAGCGGCCCCTAATATTGCCATGACCCACGTTTGCTTTTGCCTGATTGCTAAATTTAAACTGGCCCAAATCGGAGGCGTTGGCCGGTGGTCCGTCGGCTGATTCCGATTATTTAATTGGTCTGGATGGTCGATAACAATCAACCAACATAGAACGCCAAAAATCATACCGCCAACAGCTGTCGCCATAACGACAGAGCGCCACCCGACCAAGTCAACTACTGTGGCTACGGGAGCTTGCCCCGCAATCCCCCCAGCAACGCCAATGAACATGATCATTCCGCTCACAAAGGCGAACCGTTCCGGTGGAAACCAAACAGAAACCAGTTTTAAACCACAAACAAAAAAGAAGGCCGCCCCAGCGCCAGTCAACAATCGGCCCGCATAAGCGACGATAAGAGTATCTGCGGTGGCGAACAAAAATCCACCGGCTGCGCACAAAAAAGCTGCAAATGTCATTAAGCGGCGCGGGCCCCAACGGTCAGCCATCACGCCAACGGGCACCTGTAAACTAATATACGCATAAAAATAAAACGCCGATAAGGTGCCGATGGTTGCCGCATTGCCCTGAAAGTCTCGCATTAAATCGCCAAGCATTGCACTGGGGGCGACGCGTTGAAAAAAGGCAAAGAAAAACCCAATGGCACCTAGGGCCCAAATGATCCATGGTCTTATTCTATGCTGCCCTGACATTTCTTGGTTATGCTCCACCCAACCGACCAGCGCAATAGTCGAATTTGGATTAGCAATTAGTCCGCGAATTCAATATTCCACTTCTGGAAAGTTATTAGTTTATCAACTATAATTATTATGTAATTAAAACAGAGGAATATTATAATGCTCTACTATCACACAATGGTTCGTGTTTCTAACTTAGAAAAATCACTCGATTTTTACTGTAATAAACTTGGTCTTGTTGAAACGCGGCGCGTCGAAAGTGAAAAGGGTCGCTACACCAATGTATTTTTAGGTGCCGATGAAAACCCAGACGTTGCTGTTGAGCTGACGTACAACTGGGACCCAGAAGAATATACCGGCGGCAGGAATTTTGGTCACATGGCTTATTTAGTCGAAAACATTCACGACTACTGCCAAATGCTGCTAGACAAAGGGGTAACCATTAACCGGCCACCCCGCGAAGGCAAGATGGCATTTGTCAAGTCACCAGATGGCATATCAATTGAATTACTTCAACACGGTGACCCACTAAAGCCCACTGAGCCATGGGTTTCCATGGAGAATACTGGAACATGGTAGTCTAAGTTACTTATTTAGCGCAACACGGTTTGTCTGTTGAACCTTGTTGCGCTTTTTTTTATGGAGTGATATTAGCTTTGCTGGCGATTGCTAATTAAGTCCAAAATTTTAATTTTGTCCTGCTCGGTTGCTGTCCGCCAAGCAGAAATCTCAGCCAACGTTCGCCAACAGCCTTCGCAAAACCCTGTGTCTGAATCAATGATACAATGGCTAATGCAGGGGGATTGGGTGGTTTTTTGTTGGATCACTGGGCATTCCTATATTAATACGAGTCATGGCAATTTAGTGCTCACACGTTAGAATTCAAGACATAACCTTGATCGATGACTCGACGCTTCGCTTAGATTAGATATAATGTTTCTATGGATGCTGAAATTATACAATTCCCAAAACCTGCTAGCTCATTTTTAGGGTCCGATGATCCAGCCCCCTTCGAGGTGCTTAATCCGGACGGTGGGTCGCAAATGCTTCTCACTTGTGATCATGCCAGCCGCCTTGTGCCCAAATCATTAGATCAACTTGGGCTTCCTCCAGAACAGTTTGACCGCCATATTGCCTATGATATTGGTGCTGAAGCCCTTACCCGGATTTTATCCGATACTTTGGATGCCCGCGCTGTTTTTGCTGGGTACTCAAGGTTGGTCATCGATGTTAACCGCCCACCCGGACATCACCAATCTGTGCCAGTGGTTAGTGATGGAACGGAAATCCCTGCCAACCAAAATTTACATGAGGACGATTTAGATCAGCGGATAAGCGCTTTATTTGACCCCTACCATGAAGCCATTGGCCACAGCATGGCGCATTTGTGGAGCCGGGGTCCCGCACCGGTTCTTTTTTCAGTCCACAGTTTCACTCCCCATTTTGAAAACTATCAACGGCCATGGGACGTTGGAATTTTGTGGAAGCATGATCCCCGATTACCTGAACCGTTAATGGAAAAATTGGAAGACCGTGGGTTATGTGTTGGTAATAACGAGCCCTACTCAGCCCTTGAAATGGCTTACACCATCGATTCTCATGCAGGAGCAGCTGGATTAACAAATTGCGTCATTGAGATTCGTCAAGACCTAGTGTCCGATCAAGCCGGCATTGAGCAATGGGCTGAGATTTTGACCGAAGACTTAAGCGATATTTTAAAAGATACAAATTTATATGAAGCACGAGGATATTGAGTTTATATTAAGGGGGTAGGGTGCAATGCGGTTAAACCGAAGTTTTCAGTCGGCATAGAAGATGAATACCTTCTGGTTAATCACGAAACTGAGGAGTTATCAGAAGACCCATCCCAGGAAATTTTTACAGAATGCGAACGCAGCTTACCTAATTTAATCAAACTTGTTCTTGTCACCCGGCCTTCAGCTAACTCGCTAGAGACGTAATTGGACCCGTTGTCCGATAGCAGCCTTGGCTTATTGATAACATGGGCCTGATCACAGCCAGATGCCTGCAGGGTAATGCCTTGCATATTCGTGACATCGCTCGTCTTCATAGTCGTGCATAGCTTCCAGGCAATCATATAGCGTGAATAATCATCAAGGATGGTTGACAGATACATCCAACCCAAACCTATGACTTTCAGGTAAGTGAAGTCGGTCTAACACAACTGATTGATCTCCGTGGTCTTTTCCCTGAACTCATCAGCCGCATTAATAGCAATGAATGCAGGGCTGGTAATCAGATCAAGGGATTTGAGCACGCAATAGACGGAAGCCTCTGAGACAAAGTACTTTTCTGTGTCTGTGAAGCGTACGGGCAGTTTGTGGGGAGATAGCTCCAGTATATCTAGAGCAAGATCAACGATGCTCTGACGCACATCATCAGGGATACGATTCCAGATCTGGGACGGTTTCGGCGCTTGACCCTCCAGAGCCTCTGGCCCGCCAATTTGATAATGGTCGTAGCAATTATAAAACGTGGTGCGAGGTAAACCCAAATTATTCAAGGTCTGTTTGACTGGCAGGTGAGATTGCTAAACAAAACGGATGATCAAAAGCTTTTCTGATACGCCCTCTCAGGCATATATGTATGCCCTGTCGGGTTACAGATATCTTATTCGTCGTCTCCCCCATCTGTTACCGGCAGCTGATGTTTACATCACCGATAGGCCCGATCATGCTTTTTTAAGCAACCTGTGTTCCAAGGTTTGCTCAGCGATAACTTCTTTCAGTTCACGCGCTTCACGGCTCAGGGACGTCACCTCGCCCAATGAAGCCGCACGGGCCGTATCTCCAGCAAGCCGACGCTTACCAGCTTCCATAAACTCCTTCTACTATTTGTAATAAATACTTTGGGCTATGCCTTCTATCCGGCAAAGCTCGGCGATGGTTTCTTCACCTCGTAACCCGTCCAGCACAATGCGGATCTTTTCTTCAGCCGAATATTGTTTGCGTATTGCCCGGCGAATATCTTTGATTGCCTTGGCAGCACCTGTTTGTCTTGTCTGCGATTTATGTTTCATCTTCATTCCCCCATGGGTGATTACAATGAACCAGAAACCCTTTCTTATGCAATGCGGCTAGTTTGTCCCATAGGTGTTGATGTTAGACACACTCTAAGTAAAAAAACCTAAGATAGGGCAAGTAAATGTTATTGGACTTGAGTATTTACAAGCACTAGGCAAGTATCTTATTTTGATATAAGAGTGAATCTATAAATAATCTCTTCAGAAAAATTTAATATATTTATTAATGGTGTTTTTAATTTAGATAAGGAAAAACTCAGTGTTGCACTCCAACATAAATAATAAAAAAATGGGCGTAATTAAGCTTGATGCACTTATTATTGGAGCCGGGTTTTCCGGTCTATATCAACTACATTCTCTACGAGACAAGTTGGGCCTTACTACAAAAGTCCTTGAGGCTGGAGACGGGGTCGGTGGTACATGGTATTGGAATAGATATCCAGGTGCTCGCTGTGATTCAGAAAGCCATTCATATTCCTATTATTTTGATAAAGAAATTTTAAAGGAATGGGAGTGGACGGAAAGGTATCCTGGGCATGCTGAGGTAGTCAGATATCTAAACTAC
>CALJEW010000230.1 GCA_938074585.1 uncultured Rhodospirillales bacterium
TTAAAAGGGTCTAGACCCTAGCTCACTAGTTTCCCAATGACTGAGTTTAGGCGCAACAAACCTTCTGATGTTGCAATCAGGTGGGTTTTTGAGGGTTTTAAAAATCTGGCATTTGTTAATATTCGTCGTTGATCCGTATTAATATGATCGAGTAGCCAAATCCCTGTTCGTTGCTGGATCGCGGGTAAATCGATGCCTTGGGCTAAACGGAGCCCCAAAATCAAAAGCTCTTCGGCTCGGGATTCGTCCTCCAACGGGCGGCGCTTTGCCGTTCCGTCGCCCTTTTCGTTCACCGCTTTTAGCCAAATATCAGGATTGTGAATTTGATGTGTAGCGACATTTTGAGCATCCAGCCGCAAGCGCCCGTGGGCACCGGGACCAATCCCTATATAGTCGCCGCCCTGCCAATAAACCAAGTTATGCACGCATTCGTGGCCGTCTTTGGCATGGTTTGAAATCTCATAGGCCGACAAACCTACACCTGCCAATACCGATTGCGTATCATCAAACAAATCCGCCGCCATGTCTGAATCCAAGGCTACTTTTCCAGCCCGGTGAAACTCTGTTCCGCTTTCAATTGTAAGCTGATACACCGACAAATGGTCCCCAGCTAAATCCAGCGCCTGTTTCATTTGAGCTTTCCAATGATCACGGGTTTGATCAGGCGTTGCGTAAATTAGATCAAATGACGTTCGTTCGAACGTTTTATTTGCAACGCCAATGGCTTTGGTTGCCTCAGAAGCAGAATGCTCGCGACCTAAATAAGCCAATACATCGTCATCAAATGATTGCACGCCGATGGACAGTCGGTTGATCCCCGCCTGTTTGAAATCTTGAAATCGTTTCGCTTCCGTAGATGTTGGGTTAGCTTCTAATGTAACTTCAACATCATCCGCCATTTGCCAATACTCACTAGCTTTATCCAAAATACCAGCAACCGTATCGGCTTCCATTAAAGATGGGGTACCACCACCAAAAAAAACGCTAGTTAAGGCGCGGCCTTTTGTTTCCTGGCCGTAATGGTCAAGCTCACGCAAAAGGGCATCACGCCACTGGGTGTGGTCTATGGATTGTTTAACGTGGGAATTAAAGTCGCAGTACGGGCACTTTTTTAAGCAAAATGGCCAATGAACATAAAGCGCAAACATAGCTGGCTAGATCCTCATTCGAAACAGGCTTTAACCAACTGATTAAAGGCAATAGCCCGATGCGCGATGGCGGTTTTAACATCCGGGTCAAATTCACCAAAGGTAATATCGTATCCATCCGGGATAAAAATAGGGTCGTAACCAAATCCATTTAAGCCGCGCGCCGGCTCTACAATCTGACCATTAATTCGGCCTTCAAACGTTTCTAAATGACCATCGGGCCATGCCAACGCCAAAACGCAAATGAAATAAGCTGATTTATCGTCAAAACTCTGCAGCTTTTCATGGACCGCTGCGATGGCGATGCTGAAATCTTTACTTGGCCCAGCCCAACGGGCTGAATACAAACCCGGGTCACCGCCCAGCGCATTTACACAAAGCCCTGAATCATCGGCCAAAGCCGCCAACCCAGATCCTTCCATCGAAGCCTGAGCTTTCAATTCTGCATTGGCAACAAAAGTCAAACCCGTTTCTTCTGGTTCTGGTAAATCTAAATCTCCGGCGGAGATCACATCGGCGCCAAATGGTGCCAATAATTCAACAATTTCGCGCACTTTGCCGGGGTTATGGCTGGCAATCACCAGTTTTTGTTGTGTGAAATGCCGAGCCATTAGATTTAAGCCAGTCCCAAAGCTTTGCGCTGAACAAGAACCAGCTCACCAATGCCTTTTTTGGCCAACCGCATCAATTCAGCAAAATTTTCTTCAGAAAAAGGGCTTTCTTCAGCTGTTCCCTGAATTTCAACAATACCGCCTGTGCCGGTTAAAACAAAATTCGCATCGGTTTCGGCGTTGCTGTCTTCGTCGTAATCCAAATCCAAAACGCCATCACCATTATATATACCGCATGAAATGGCCGCCACTTCATCGGTAAACGGAATTTCTTTCATTATTCCGCGCTCAATGCAGTTTTGAAACGCTTGATACAACGCCACGTAGGCACCAGTAATAGATGCCGTACGGGTGCCACCGTCGGCTTGGATGACGTCACAATCGACGCGAACCTGAAGTTCACCCATCGCCTTCATGTCTACTACAGCACGTAAAGAACGGCCGATAAGGCGTTGAATTTCTTGTGTTCTGCCTGATTGTTTGCCGCGTGCAGCTTCACGATTCATGCGCGATCCAGTGGCACGGGGAAGCATGCCATATTCCGCCGTTACCCAACCTTTGCCAGAATTCCGCAACCACCCCGGAACGCGCTCTTCAACGCTGGCGGTACATAAAACATGGGTATCGCCAAACCGCGCCATACACGACCCTTCCGCATGTTTCGAATATCCAGGTTCTAAAGAAATATTGCGAAGCGCATCAAGCGCACGGCCAGAAGGTCTCATAAAATTTTGTCCTAATTGAAATTAAAATATTGATGGCAAACTAGCCTGTGGGTCAGCCAAGGTAAAGTCGTATACCTGCAGCATTTGATACAAATCAAGGCGTGCAAGTCAAACCCCGTCCATATTGACCTTAATTGTTATTAGAGTAAGTTCTGCAAACCTTTTTCGTGCATAAATTGGAAATAAGCCCTTTTGAAAACAAC
>CALJEW010000231.1 GCA_938074585.1 uncultured Rhodospirillales bacterium
CTCAAATATTTTTAAGCCAACCGCTATAGCAAGCACAAAGTTTAAAGACCCACAGCTAGCGTATATGCACCTACCTATTTTAATATACCTAATGTTACTTCTGAATTCCCTTCGTATTTAATGTTTTTGTTGGGAAAAAATGATTTAATATATAAAAAATTTTGCTAATGATGAATTCTTGCATAGTTATACTTGAGGAATATTTCTATAATATTTAAAGAGTTTCCTTATTGATGCTCTGTTATTAAGGCTTATTAAAGTTTGATATATAGTCTAATGATTTATATCGATGATATTAAACAGTTTGTTCATAAACTTGTTTCTGTAACATGTGTGAGCTGATGTTAATATTTGGCGTTTTGATCAATCAATTTACATATATGAAGTAATCTGCCTTTAAACCTAGAAATTCCATGATAAGAACGGCATTGATATTTGCCAACTGGGCAAAGAAAAACCAACGGAGAGCGTAATCATGAACGAAACGGACGAAACCGAAGAAGAAGGTGTCAGCAATTTTGTTCGCGATGTGGTTCGTGGTGATTTTTCATCAGGAAAAACCAAAAGTGTTGTTACCCGCTTTCCACCAGAACCCAACGGTTACTTACACATTGGCCATGCCAAATCTATATGCCTAAATTTTGGTATTGCGGCTGAATTTGGTGGGCGGTGCCATTTGCGCTTTGATGATACCAATCCAACTAACGAAGAAATCGAATATATTGAGGCAATCAAAAAAGATGTGACTTGGCTTGGTTTTGATTGGGGCGAACATCTTTATTTTGCTTCTGATAATTTTGATAAATTGTATGGTTTTGCGGTTAATTTGATCGAACAAGAAAAAGCCTACGTGTGCGACCTTTGTCCCGATGAAATGCGAGAGTTCAGGGGGACTTTAACCAAGCCTGGTAAGGACAGCCCCCGCCGCAATAGCCCTGTTGATGGAAACCTGGATTTATTTGCCCGCATGAAAGCAGGCGAATTTGAAGACGGTAAATATGTTTTACGGGCGAAAATTGATATGGCGTCCGGCAATATGAATATGCGAGATCCGGTTTTGTATCGGATATTAAATGCAAGCCACCCACGGACCGGAGACGCATGGCACATTTACCCGACGTATGATTTCGCCCATGGTCAATCTGATGCCATTGAAGGTATTACGCATTCTATTTGTACACTGGAATTTACAGATCATCGACCTTTGTACGATTGGTGCATTGAAAATTTACCTGTCCCATCAGAACCTCATCAGTATGAATTCGCTCGGCTTAATCTAACCTATGCAGTGTTATCGAAACGTAAATTGATGCAATTGGTTTCAGAAAACCTTGTCAATGGATGGGATGACCCACGGATGCCTACAATTTCAGGCTTGCGTCGCCGGGGCATTCCACCCGAAGCGATCCGTGATTTTGCAACTCGTATTGGGGTCACCAAAAGCGATAGCACGGTTGAAGTTGAATTGTTAAACCATTGTGTTCGCGAATACTTGAACAAAATAGCCCAGCGTCGTTTGGGTGTATTACGGCCTTTAAAAGTTGTTATTGAAAACTACCCTGAGGGCCAAACAGAAGAGGTTGGTGCAATTAACAACCCAGAAAATGAAGCTTCTGGGCGACGGATGGTTCCCTTTTCTAAAGTATTATACATCGAACAAAATGACTTTATGGAAGATCCACCAAAGAAATATTACCGCTTAACCCCCGGAAAAGAAGTCCGCTTTCGTTATGCGTACTTCATCACTTGCCAAGAAGCTATTAAAGATGTTGCCGGTAACGTTATTGAGCTGCGTTGTACTTATGACCCGGAAACAAAGGGCGGTAATTCACCCGATGGGCGCAAAATTAAAGGGACTATCCATTGGGTTTCCGCTGAACACGCTATTGATGCAGATATCAATATGTACGAGCATTTGTTTGACCACCCTAACCCAGGTGTAGAAGGTGACTTGATTGATGACATTAACCCAAATTCCCTGACCACATTAACTGGGTGCAAGCTTGAGCCGTCACTAGCTAATTCGGTTGTTGGTGAAGCGGTTCAGTTTGAGCGTAATGGTTATTTTGCTGTTGACCCTTCGTCAACACCAGATCATCTGATCTATAATCAAACTATGGCGATGCGCGACAGCTGGGCAAAAATTCAAGCGAAGGATATGTCTGCCGGAAAATAAACAATGGCTTATAAATATTAGTAATGTCATCAGTATATAATTTGTAGCTCTAACAGATAACACATAAAAGGTGTTGTCATGGTCATTATGCGAAAGAGCCGTTAAAGCAATCATAAATAGGATCGACTGATTAAGCATTTGTGGCTGGTACCACGGACAGATGGGTTGCTTCACTTGTCACCGCAAACTTTAAAATCAGTGCTTGTCATTTTCACAGGCTGTAGGAGATTATCACCTATAATCTTGAGTAAGAGGCAGGGTAATTTTTTAGTGGTAAGATTGAATTTGATGAAATCTCGCAGCACAACTCATTTGAGATCCATGACTGGGTATTGGATTATTTGGCTACGATGTCAAACGCATGTCACAAGGCCTTGAGCGTAACCGAAGAGCGCCACCGTAAACCGTTCAAGCTGATAAATAGTATTGCCCATGAATTGCGGGGGCAGGGGGATTTTTAGATACCCACTTATCACCACCGTTGGGAAAATGCTTTACAAAATAACTAGTTTTTCATGCTCTATGAACGAAATCACAATTCGAATTTTAAAAGTGCATAATGATACCATGCGTGTTGTCTTTTCTGACAAAACATCAGGGGATGGTGTTGACGTTGGCCACCAGCTCATTAATTTTTTAACGCGTGTTATTGAGCTGAATGTCTAAGTTCAGCGGAATTTGATTAAATGAGACCGCTTTTTCAAAAAAGAAGTGAATTGTAGCGCTCCCTGATCTAAATTAAGTTCCTTATATGTCTGAACATGAACTTCAAATATGATAAATAAAAATCCAGATACACACCAAAGCTTTCCATGGTTTCGACGTTCTACCCCCATCCCTTTAGGAGCACGCGTTGTCGTGATTGGAGCTGGAATTGCAGGGGCATGTGCAGCGAAAACGCTGATCGAAAGGGGAATGGACGTTGTAGTCATTGACCGTCATTTCGGCCCTGCTGGTGAGGCGTCAGGCAATCTTGCTGGGCTTATTCAGCCTCGCCCAGGTGGTGGAAATTCGGCCTACGAGCGACTTCAAACGTCTGCCTACTTACATGCTGTCAAAGTCTATGATGAGCTAAGTGCCACCCATGAGGTATGGTTAGGTGTGCGGGGTCTTTTGTCATTTGGCCGCGACGCGAAATTCCTTTCACGCCACAGCCAATGGTTAGCTAAAGGTGGTTTGCCAAACGGGTACGGGATAAGTGTATCTAAGGCCGATGTTCATGAAATTGCGGGTGTAGATTTAGGAGAACCGGGGCTTTGGTTCCCCCAAGCAGGAACAATCGACCCCGCCGCTATATGTCGAGCGCTGTTATCTGACATCCCAACTTTATATGGAAAAAAAGTCTCAAAACTGAAACAGCACGGTGCTGTGTGGCGCGTTTTAGATGGGGATAGCGAATGCCTTATTGAAACCGATGCCGTGGTTTTGGCAAATGGTTTTACCGCATCACAGCTCTGTCCGGAAGGTAGGGTCCCGCTGCATGCTAAACGCGGCCAAATTAGCTATATGAAAGCAACACGGGCCTCGAAGAAGCTTCGGGTTGGGTTGTCATACG
>CALJEW010000232.1 GCA_938074585.1 uncultured Rhodospirillales bacterium
CGACAATCTCAAAAGTTCACGTACTTAGTTTGCATTATTTCAATGTCAGTAAACAAAAATCAAAGATAACTGATGATTTGGCCATTATTATTTTTGAAATCATAAAATATTGATCTACCCTATAGATTAAGGAAACTCTTATGAAAATTACCGACGCGCTTCTAGGTGTACACGGAATTAATTATATCTTGTTTTTCCATGCCCGCGATATGGTTGATAATAGCCATGACCTTTAATAAATTTCAAATTCAGTGTCTGTGTTAGAGTGCGTCCTTATGGCTCATGTGCAGGTTGAGGATGACCTGTTATTTCTCGAATTAGAACCGCGCTTAGGCCAAATGGGACCGCTTGCGGTTATGCGAATAAAACATTAAGGGCTTGAGGGCCTAATTGAGAAGGCCAAAACATGTAACAGGTTTCCGCACATTAAAGTCTATTTTTACTGAGCTTTTAGATGTGGGGTATTCACATTTCCGTAAAAATATAATGGTTTTGTTAGGCATGGTGCAGCATGTTCTGGACGAACAGAAACTGATTGAATTAGGCCAACAATGCGCAGAAAGTCAAAATATTATAGCTGATGGGCATGGCTGCTTAGGGGCTGCTTAACTAATGGATCCTGACTACTCCCCCTTTAATTCAACATTTATTTTAATCTCGCTGGTGATTGTTTTGTGAACTAGATATCGTTCAGCAATTTCAAATATTTTTGGCGCTCTTCTGGGCTTAAGCCACCCGCAATCAAAATGTCAGCTTGAACATGATCTATCATGTCGGTTTCTGTCTCGCACTGTTCACAGCCCCCTGCGTGTATTTTATCATGACTTATGCGAACTTTGGCGCGTTCTAATTTGTAGTCTTTGTGTACTGCGTATATGGGCATGGTGTACTGCGTATATGGGCATGGTCATAGAATTACATGCCCCAAAAGCGGCCAAAAGCAAATAATACGGGGTTGGGCCGCCATCATCATCGCCAACTGGTTGAGGCTCGTCTAAATTTATAATATGGCCAGATCCCGTAACGACAGTATTGCTGAATTTACCGGGGCACGTGTCACCGAAAGTAACCGTCTACTCAATGGCTTTTAGCGCATGGATTTCTGGTGCATCAGAATTGTTAATATAACGCTCTGCCCATACGGTAATGTCTTGGGCGGCATAGTTGGCACCGGCACGTTTTGATAATAAACAGTCTGCGATATCCAAAGATACACAGCTCTTCGGGCGTTTGGTGGCTTGGAAGATCAGCCCTGTGTTCCCAATTCCAACGGTGGTATCAATGGGGGAATGGAAGACCAGCAAGTCTTTTTGCAATGTTGATATTTGCTGTTCCAGTTTTTGCCCTCGAGCTTTCGAAATTATGTGCTAAATGAGCTGGGTACGCTTGTGCGCCGATTGTTGCCACTATCTTGGCTTCTTGCAATTACCCCGCAGTAGCCAAAACCGCCTCACCGCCAAGCGAATGGCCGATTAAAACAGAGGGGGCGCTTAAATGTTTGAGGATATGGTTTGTAGCTGCGACTAAATTGCAAACTTTGGATGAAAAGTTTATATTAATAGTTTCTCCTTCACTGGCCCTCAAGCCGGTTAAATTAAACCGCAGAACGGCAATCCCTGCGTCTGTTAATCCCTTAGCAACGTGGCTGGCAGCAAAAAATATCGTTGGTGCAGGTTGAGAAATGTGCAAACAAGGCGTATGCTTTGGGGTGCCATCTGGTTTATCTAACTGTGCAGCAATATCACCGCCCATATCATCCGGAAAGGTGAAGTGTTCCGCAGATGATGGCATAAGTTGATCCCCTGTTTTTATATGGCTCTTCATTAATATGTGGGGTGCAGTTTAGTTTTATAACAGGCCTTCAAGGCGTATAATCCGCTCCATAATATCATGGATGCATCGTATCCAAGCTGCTCTCCTAAAGCCCGTAAGGGCTGCGTACGCACTATTACGGGGTTGGTGAATACGTCTGCGTCAGATCAATTAGTCGTGAACATGGGGGGTGTGGGTCAACAGAGTATCTAATTCCTCAAGCAGCAATCGTGTTTTGCCTAAGCGCTCATATGTATGAGCGTGGATTCATTGGGCGATGACGGAGTGTTGATCGGCAATCAGAATTTCAAGGCAACACGTATGGCATAGCAGGGACGATTGTTTATAGCATATGCGGTGGTTAAGGCTTCCAGAATGCGGGTATTTTCCGGTGCTTGGGCGTTGGCTTGTTCTAGATCACTTAAGGCCAATGCCTGTTGCTTTGGTATGCTCAAGCGCCCTCGGCCGCATTGATACAGAATGTAGCCTTTTAACTACTCCTTTGTTAGACGAATAAGGGCGCTAGTGTAATTGATAATAGCTAAGTTTAGCTTATCTAATTTAATATAATATAATATAATATAACATAACATAATTAATTCTTGTGTGCGGATAGGAAGAGCGCGGATGACTTCAGGCATTGGACTTAACGGGCATGAGATGATCAGATTGCAGGCACAAATGGTGAAATTAGGATTACCAAAATTGTTGCGGCACTCGTTTGTTAAAGCAGGCACGACAAGCAGTAGGCAGCTAAAGACAATCTCCAGCGGATACCGCGCTGCCTTATTTAAGTTCTTACATGTGAATGACGCGGCCATAGGCGTCAAGCACTGATTCGTGCATCATTTCTGACAAGGTTGGATGAGGGAATACCGTGTGCATTAACTCTTCTTCTGAGGTTTCAAGCCCCATGGCGACGATAAAACCTTGAATCAGTTCAGTTACTTCATGCCCAACCATATGCGCGCCAAGCAATTGGCCGGTCTTTGCATTAAATATGGTTTTGACCATGCCGTCGGGTTCACCTAAAGCAATGGCTTTGCCGTTACCAATGAACGGGAAGCGTCCAATATTGACTTTCATCCCCTGCTCTTTCGCTTTGGCTTCGGTCAAACCAACGCTGGCAACTTGTGGATGACAAAAGGTACAACCTGGAATTTGGCTTTTATCTATGGAGTGTACGTTTGGCAACCCAGAAATCTTCTCGATACAAATCACGCCTTCATGCTCAGCTTTATGGGCCAACATGGGTGGACCAGCCACGTCCCCAATCGCATAAACGCCGGGCTCATCCGTGCGCGAATATTCGTCTGCTAAAATGCAGCCTCGGTCCGTTTTGACGTTGGTTGATTCTAGCCCAATACCCTCAATGTTACCAACAACGCCTACGGCAGAAATAACTCGATCTACGGTAATTTTGTGAATTTCACCTTTTTCATCTTCAACGGTGCAAGTGACGGAATTATCTGCTTTATCAAGCTTAGTCACTTTTGCAGAGGTCATTATTTTCATGCCATGCTTTTCAAACTGCTTGCGCGCCAGTTTAGATATCTCTTCATCTTCAACCGGCATTACTTGTTTCATCACTTCAACAACCGTCACATCAGAACCTAAGGTGTTGAAAAAGCTTGCAAATTCAATCCCAATAGCACCAGATCCAATGACCAACAAAGATTTTGGCATGGTGTTGGGTACCAACGCATCAAAGTAGCTCCAAACCAATTTACCATCAGCTTCAAGGCCTGGAAGGGCGCGCGGACGGGCACCGGTGGCGATAATGATGTGTTTGCCTGTAAGTGTAGGCAATGCTTTACCGTCTTTTCTAACACTGACTTTGCCGGAGCCGTTAAGTTTGGCTTCACCATCAATCACGGTAACTTTGTTTTTCTTTAACAGATGCGCCACGCCGCCGGTTAGTTGTTTGGAAACACCGCGCGAACGATCAACGACTTTTTGCAAATCAAATTCTATACCGGATGCAGATAAACCATAATCATTGGCGTGCTTCATGTAGTTATAAATTTCTGCGGATCGGAGTAACGCCTTTGTAGGAATACAGCCCCAATTCAAACAAATGCCACCGATGTGCTTTTTTTCTACAACGCAGGTTGTCATGCCTAACTGGGCAGCCCTAATAGCGGTTACGTAACCGCCGGGGCCAGCACCAATGATTACAACGTCAAAATTTGTATCTGCCATTTTTATATCCGTGGAAGTGTTGCGCGGTTGAGTTCATTTGCTTCGGAATCGCCTTTATTGGTCATGTCCTGTTTTTCAAACAAAATAGCATATCATTCAGTTGCTGCGACAGGTTTATGCTCGTCGACCTCGGGAATAACAATCATTTCGCCTTTACCTATATGGATAATTTTGTCTCGAAAATGCATATAGAAAGCCCTATCAATAACAAAAAACATCTCGTTTTCATTGTCGTGTTTGTACTAAA
>CALJEW010000233.1 GCA_938074585.1 uncultured Rhodospirillales bacterium
GCGATCTTCTTGTTTAATCACATGATAGCCAAATTTGGTTTTAACAGGGGTCGTGGTGTACGCCCCTTTATCCAAATCAAAGGCTGCTTTTTCGAATGCAGGAACCATTTGACCACGGCCAAAATAGCCCAAGTCGCCACCCGTTGGCCCCGAAGGTCCGGTAGATTTTGTTTTCGCCAGTTGAGCGAAATCCTTGCCTTTATCCAGCTCAGCAATAACAGCTAGGGCTACTTTTTTTTCTTTAACCAAAATATGGCGGGCCTGAATTTCTTCATTACCGGTACTTTGCGTCTTCATTTGCTCATAGGCATCTTGAAGAGCTGCATCGGTTACTATTCTATTGATGGCTTCGTTGATAACGTTACGCTGAAGAAGCTGACGCTCAATCCGCGCCATTTCTTTCTTGAAGGTGGCCGATTTATCAACGCCTTTTGAGCGGCCATCAGCTGATGTCAAATAAGTATCTATAACGCTATCTAGCAGTGTTGGAAAAATTTGATCAAATGGTACTTTCCGATACTGTTCAGGCAGTAATTTATGCGCTTCAACAATATCAATATGCGTGATCTCGTTCCCATTCACTTTTGCCACAATACGATTATCATCGACAGCTTGAACTTGGCTCGATACAGTTAATGCCAGCGTTAGTGCGGCAATAGAGACAGAAATGGCGCGAAGTAACATTATTTATTCCTTTGGATATGAAGAAAACGTTGCCTACGGATAAAGCATATCACTAAGCCCCATACAAGCGTCCAGATGCCTATTAAAATTAGTACGTTAAAATCATCTGCTATTTGCCCTAGCCGGCCAAACTGTTATAATTAGCATCTTATGAAATGGACTTATATATATCGCGTTTGTGCTTTTAGCCGCATTTGGATTAACCAATACACCCAGCTTTGCCCAAAAGTCCTTAACCAACGCTAAAATCCTGAAAAAACTTCAATATTGTTGCGTTTGGAAACGAACGCACCAACAAACGTTATAAAGCTATACATAAATGGAAAAACCGATCCGTGTTGGCATATACGGAGAAAACCACCCATCCTATTTTGAGTGGTATGTGCGCAAAAATATTCGCAATCTAGGGAATTAACCGGCTAACCGACAAAGCTTTATTATAGAATCGAAAAAAACAATCGGCGACACTCGCCAAAGACTTTGATTACAAAACGTAAGTTTTATTGTTTTTTTTATCTGCCAATGAGACTCCAAAAGCAGTACGAAAACATTTTGATAATGATTTAAAACAAGCCCAATTCATAATTGATAACTCAATCTGCTTTTCTAAGTTTTTACCAAAGGCAATGAGATCAAAGCTGCTATTGCCACTTTACCCGACCGTCGTCCTAAAAACACATGCGGGCCTGTGTGATAGAGGAGCAAACCCTGGTTCTTAGGCTGGCAAGCGATAGTGTATCCATTAACCCATCCACACTCAATGACGTAAGACAATACTTGGAATTGACCGAACACAACCAATAAATGTTGATAATATTTGATCACACCAGAATTACCACCAGATTGCAACGCGGACTCGCAATTGCAATGGGAAAGACGATATTGAACGAGATTCGCCCGTAATGGGGGCTGAAGTTGTTAAGCCTAAAACCGACAAAACACCTTAGATGCATTGACACAAGCGCCTTACAACTTTATCTATTTGATGTGCCGGAATTGGTCTGAAAACCCATACCTTTAGATAGGTTAAGTTAATCGGTAACAAACATTTTCACAGGACATTATCAATGCTTAACGCTATTGCCAAACGCCTGTTTGGTTCCGCCAATGATCGCTACTTAAAACGTCTAAACCCGCGTGTTGATGCTATTAATGCACTGGAACCCACCTTAATTGCATTAAGTGATGATGACTTGAAAGCCCGCACGCCTTGGCTGCGTGAACGTTTGGCTGCAGGCGAAAGCTTGGACGACGTTCTCGAAGATGCGTTTGCAACCGTGCGGGAAGCGGCAAAGCGGACCCTTGGTCAGCGCCATTTTGATGTTCAGTTACTTGGCGGCATAATCCTGCATGAAGGGCGTATTTCTGAAATGCGCACGGGTGAAGGTAAAACTTTGGTCGCAACCTTGGCTGTCTATTTGAACTCGCTTGAAGGCAAAGGCGTTCACGTTGTTACCGTTAACGATTATTTAGCTGAGCGCGACGCCGCATGGATGGGTCAGATTTATAGCTTCTTGGGCCTAACATCAGGTTGCATTGTTCACGGTATTGATGATGCGGAACGCCAACAACGCTATGCCTGTGATGTCACTTATGCCACTAACAATGAACTCGGCTTTGACTATTTGCGCGATAACATGAAATTTTCACGCGAAGAAATGGTCCAGCGCGATTTCAACTATGCCATTGTTGACGAAGTCGATAGTATTTTAGTCGATGAAGCCAGAACACCTCTAATTATTTCTGGCCCAACCGAAGACAATTCAGACCTTTACGTCGCCATGGACAAAATCATCCCAAACTTGGGCCATGATGATTATGAAAAAGACGAAAAAGCCCGCTCAATTGCGTTTACGGAAGTTGGCACAGAAAAGTTAGAAGTCTTATTGCGCGATGCAGAGATGCTGGTAGAAGGTAATTTGTACGACATCCAAAACGTGTCCTTGGTCCACCACGCGAACCAAGCCCTACGGGCCCATTATATGTTCAAACGCGACACCGATTACATTGTCAAAGATAACCAAGTTATCATCATTGATGAATTTACCGGTCGCATGATGGAAGGTCGGCGCTATTCAGAGGGCTTGCATCAAGCATTGGAAGCCAAAGAAAACGCACATATCGAAAATGAAAACCAGACGCTAGCCTCAATCACATTTCAGAATTATTTTCGCGCCTACCCCAAATTGTCTGGTATGACCGGTACGGCTATGACCGAAGCAGGCGAATTTGCAGAAATTTATAATTTGGAAGTGATCGATATTCCGACCAACGTTAAATGTATTCGCGACGACATGGACGACGAAGTGTATCGGACAGCCCGCGAAAAAAATGACGCCATCGTTAAATTAGTTCAACAATGTCAAGAACGCAATCAACCGGTTTTGGTTGGCACTGTTAGTATCGAAAAATCAGAAGAACTATCTGAGCTTTTGAAAAAGTCAAAAGTGAAGCATCACGTGTTGAACGCCCGATATCATGAACAAGAAGCCCAGATTGTTGCCCAAGCAGGTCAACCAGGTGCAGTAACAATCGCCACCAATATGGCGGGCCGGGGCACTGACATTCAAATGGGGGGCAACTTGGACATGCGCATCGCACAAGAAGTCTACCATGACCCTGACACTGCCGAATATGCAAAAGCTGTTGCGAAGATCGAGAACGAAATTGCTGATTACCGAGTGAAATCACTTGAAGGCGGGGGATTGTTTGTTATCGGCACAGAACGCCACGAAAGTCGACGCGTTGATAACCAGTTACGCGGACGTTCAGGCCGCCAAGGGGACCCAGGCACATCCGTCTTCTTCCTATCTTTGGAGGATGACCTAATGCGGATCTTTGGCTCGGAGCGGATCGACGGTATGTTGACCAAGCTTGGCCTAGAAGAAGGCGAAGCGATTGTTCACCCATGGGTCAACAAAGCGCTTGAGAAAGCACAGCAAAAAGTAGAAGCCCGCAACTTCGAGATCCGGAAAAACTTACTTAAATTTGATGATGTCATGAATGACCAACGTAAAGTCATCTACGAACAACGCAAAGGCTTGATGGAATCAGAAGATGTTTCTGAAGAAGTCACTCACATGCGCATAGATATTATTGAAGGTGTTGTTGCCCGTTGCATCCCACCAAAAGCGTATGCCGAGCAATGGGATACAGATTTATTACACGAAGAAATCCTACGTATTGTAGGCCTAGACTTACCCATACAGGATTGGGCTAATGAAGAAGGCATTGCGGATGAAGAGATTCGCGAGCGTTTAAACGATGCGGCCAATCGTAGAATGGCTGAAAAAGCAGCTAATTATGGTCCAGAAGTCATGCGCAGTGTAGAAAAAAGCCTTCTACTTCAATTACTTGACCAACTTTGGAAAGAGCACTTGCTGACCCTTGATCATTTACGTCAAGGCATCGGGCTCCGTGCCTACGCACAACGTGACCCGCTCAATGAATACAAACAAGAAGCCTTTAATTTGTTCGAAGAAATGCTCGATAGTCTTCGTGAACGTGTAACACAGGTTTTGTGTCATGCGGAATTACAAATGGGAGATGAAGACCAGAAAATATTCTCTCAATCTGACCAAGAAATGCATGAAGGCCGTACCGACCCCGCATTTGCTCAAGATGAAGACGAACAACGCACGATCCCACGCCTCCCAACAACGGGCAGGAAAGCATCGACAAACGTTGACCCCAATGATCCATCCACTTGGGGTCGGGTTTCTCGAAATGCAGCATGTCCATGTGGATCTGGTAAAAAATATAAACATTGCCACGGAACTGCATAAGCTGACGTTTTAGGCAAAACTTTAAATTAAGGACTACGTTATCAAAAAAGCCCCAGTATCATAAACCAATATGATACTGGGGCTTTTTAATTTCTTTTGTTACAATGCAATTTATTTCTTAAAAAAGTCACCCACCACCAATTCGGGGCAGTAAATAAACTTCACTATTTTCAGTTACTTTTTCGAGCCATGCGTCTTGAAACACCGAACCATCAATAGCAACGGAAATATCATCCACCATATGAGATTTAATATTCGGAAACCGTTCTTGCAGGTGGCGGAAGATTTGACGGACAGAGGTTGCTTCAACCTCCATCTCCGTCTCACCGCCCGCCATTTGAGAAATGGTCCCGCTTAAGATGACTTTAACCATCTAATTTAGCTTAAACGCTAGCTTCTTTAATCGCCTTCAAAACCTTAGGTGGCGACATGGGAAGCTCTGTCATACGTAATCCCAATGCATTGGAAATGGCATTCGACATAGCAGCTAAGCCTGGAATAATTGGTGTTTCACCAACACCGCGCACCCCATAAGGATGGTTAGGGTTCGGAACCTCGACGATTTTTGTATCAATCATTGGCAAATCAGATGCTAAAGGAATTCGATAATCTAAGAACCCACTGTTTTGTAAACGACCATCTTCCCCATACACATATTCTTCGTTCAAAGCCCAGCCGATGCATTGAACCGCACCGCCCTGATATTGACCTTCGACGAAGCTTGGGTGAATAGCTTTTCCGGCGTCTTGAATAACTGTATAGCGCAAAACCTTTACGTGACCGGTTTCCTTATCAACTTCAACGTCAACCATGTGAGTGCCAAAACCGGGCCCAGCACCTTGTGCGTTAATCTCAGCGTGACCGGCAATAGGCCCACCGGTTTTTGGAGCTATTTTAGCTATTTCAGGAAGCGTCATAGGCTCGAAAACGCCTGCATTGCTGCTGGCAGGGCGCGCAGCGCCATCTTCCCAAACCACGGCATCTAGAGGAATATCCCACAATTGGGCAACCCGTTTGCGCATGTTTTCAATCGCATTCCGTGCTGCTTCAATAGTCGCCAAACCACAAGCAAACGTTGTCCGGCTGCCTGCTGACAAGAAATTGAAACCCAAAACACTGGTATCCGCAATGATTGGATTGATCAATCTCACATCAATACCCAGCTCTTCTGCTGCCATATTACACATCGATGCCCGTGATCCACCAATATCAGGCGATCCGGTGATCAACGTCAAAGTGCCGTCTTCATTTACGTTCAAATTTACACACGTTTCGCCACCAATATTGAACCAGAACCCAGAACCAATACCGCGTCCCTGGTTTGGCCCTAAGGGAATTTTATAATGATCAAGCGCCTTTGTAGCTTCAAGGACTTCAACAAAACCAATGGGGCCGAATTTAGGCCCATACGCCGTTTGGGTTCCTTCTTTGGCTGCATTTTTCAAGCGGAAATCAACCGGGTCCATTCCGATCCGTTCAGCCAATTCATCAATTACGCATTCAACTGCATATTCAGAAACCGGCGCTCCCGGTGCACGGTAAGCCGCAACTTTTGGGCGGTTCGACAATACGTCCCAACCGATTACATTAACATTAGCAATATCGTAGGGTGCAAATGCACACATGCAGCCGGGCTGCACAGATGAGCCTTGGAACGCGCCTGCTTGATATTTTAATTCAGCTTCACAGGCCATGATTTTACCGTCTTTGGTGATACCAATCTTTACCCGAACGTTACCACCGGATGTTGGCCCAGATGAACGAAAAACTTCATCGCGTGTCATTGTGATTTTGACCGGACGGTAAGTCTTTTTAGACAATGCCAAAGCGACCGGCTCAATAAAGACAACGGTTTTACCTCCGAATCCGCCGCCAATTTCAGATGGCGTCACCCGTAATTTAGAGATTTCCATGCCAACAAGTTTAGAGCAATGAGCGCGAACCAAATATTGACCTTGGGTCGAACACCACAATTCAGCAGAGCCATTTTCAGAGAAGCTGGCTAAGCAGGAATGGGGTTCGATGTAACCTTGGTGAACGGGCTTCGTATCAAAGGTTTTTTCTAAAATTTCGTCAGCTTCAGCGAATCCACTGGCAATATCACCCATGTTGAATTCAAGGCGTTTAGCAACGTTTGACGGTTTTGTTGGTTTTGGCTCAACACCGTCTGTGAACAAATCATCGTGCAACAACGGCGCGCCTGGTGCCATCGCTTCAACCACATCAATCACATGCGGTAACACTTCATATGTAACATCAATCAGTTTCAACGCTTGCTTTGCAATTTTTATGCTGGTTGCGGCAACGGCGGCAACTGCATGGCCATCATAAAGAACTTTTTCGCGGGCCATGATGTTACGAATCATATCACGGTAATTGACCATCATTTCGCCAGCGGGAACAAATTCGGAATCGCGATCTTCAAAATCATCACGCGTCACCACAGCCTTAACACCAGAGAGCATTTGAGCTTTTGATGTATCGATGGAAATGATCCGGGCATGGGCATGTGGGCTTCTTAAAATTTTACCATACAACATTCCGGGCAAGCGAGCATCGGCACCAAAGCGGGCACGGCCCGTTACTTTATCAACACCATCTGGGCGGTTGGTCCGTTTACCAACAAACTTTAACTCTTTATCGTCGGCGCCATATCCGAGATCCATTGAATTATCCATAACTATGAAGTCCTCATTTCTTTGGCGGCATCCATTACCGCACGAATAATTTTATCATACCCCGTACACCGACATAAGTTGCCAGCTAACCAATAACGAACTTCGGTTTCTGTTGGGTCTGGGTTCTTTTCCAATAACGCTTTTGCTGCAACCAATACGCCCGGCGTACAAATACCACACTGCAAGGCCGCATGGTCTAAGAATTGTTGCTGCAAGGGATGCAATTTCTCGCCATCAGCCATGCCTTCGATGGTTTCGATA
>CALJEW010000234.1 GCA_938074585.1 uncultured Rhodospirillales bacterium
AATATCTATGTGGGAAATTATATGGGCAATGTCGCCGGCTATAATAAGTAAACGATTAGAAAATTAATCGTAACCGTCTAGCCATTTACTTATGCCTTTATGGATGTTGCGGACGAAATGAATTCCATCTTTGGAGATAAAGACCTCAGCGCACGGCACTATTTCAATGACCGCACCGGACACCTCCATTCCCAAGCGACCTTCTTGAACCATCACAACTTCATTATAATTATGGATATAATCTTCCCAACGTCAACCCGGAGGATCAACAAAAAACCCAAAATATTGTCACCAGCAGCTTCAGTTTCCAGCAACGTCACTTTTTGAAATAGGTGTTTCAAACTTAGCTGGTGATAATAAATCCCTCACCATTTAATTCCTTTTAGCGTCTACTTTTTTTACTTTTTTTGTTATGGGACCACGCAACTTTTGGTGATGTTCCGGGTTTCATTAAGCCAAGTTCTGTTGCTTCTAAGCGGCGCACTTCATCACGTAATCTGGCGGCTTCTTCAAAATCTAAATCAGCAGCGGCGCTTTTCATACGTTCAGTTAAATCCTTTATAACTGCTTGAAAGTTGTGTCCAACCAGTTCTGTCCGTCCACCAACGCCTGTATCAACTGTTACGTAATCATTTTCGTGAACGCCTTCGATGATTTCAGAGATCCCTTTTTTGATACTCATAGGTGTTATGCCATGCAGCTCATTATACGCCGTTTGCTTAGTGCGCCGTCTATTGGTTTCTGAAATGGCGTAATCCATACTGCCAGTTATTTTATCAGCATATAGAATAACAAATCCGTCAACATTCCGCGCCGCCCGGCCAATCGTTTGTACTAATGATGTTTTAGAGCGCAAAAATCCTTCTTTATCAGCATCTAAAATTGCCACTAACCCACATTCTGGAATATCTAGGCCTTCCCGCAGCAAGTTAATCCCAATCAAAACATCGAAAGCGCCAAGGCGTAAATCCCGAATAATTTCAATACGCTCTAGGGTTTCGATATCGGAATGCATATAGCGCACACGGATCCCATGTTCATGCAAATATTCGGTCAGATCTTCGGCCATACGTTTGGTCAACGTCGTCACCAACGATCGCATTCCTCTGGCAGCAACGGCCTTCACTTCGCCCAACAAATTATCGACTTGAGAATCGATCGGGCGGATTTCAACTAGTGGGTCAATCAGCCCTGTTGGCCGAACCAGTTGTTCTGTAAACACCCCGCCAGTCCGTTCCATTTCCCACGGACCTGGAGTAGCTGAAACGAAGACCGATTGCGGCCGCATTTCATCCCATTCTTCAAATTTCAAGGGGCGATTATCAACACAGCTAGGGAGACGAAAACCAAAATTAGATAAGGTTGATTTGCGGGCAAAGTCACCTTTATACATGCCACCCACTTGGGGAACGGTAACATGGCTTTCATCGACCATAATAATTGCGTTTTCTGGTAAATATTCAAACAACGTTGGCGGGGGTTCACCTGGGTTTCGCCCCGATAAATATCTAGAATAGTTCTCGATTCCACCACAATGACCCGTGGTGTCCAGCATTTCCAAGTCAAATTGAGTGCGTTCACGCAATCGCTGGGCCTCAATCAGTTTATTTTCGTCTTCTAGTTCCTTAACCCGCACAACCATCTCGGCTTTAATTTGAGGTATAGCCTGCATCAAAGTGGGGCGCGGGGTTACGTAATGTGAATTTGGGAAAATGGTAATCTCTTCTAAGTTGCCAATTTTTTCACCAGTTAGGGGATCGATCTCCCAAATCGCCTCGATCTCATCACCAAACATCGATAAACGCCACGCCCTATCTTCAAAGTGAGATGGGAATATCTCAATCACATCGCCGCGCACTCGAAAGGCCCCTCTATAAAATGAAGCATCGTTTCGTTTATATTGCAACTCGACTAGTTTTTTTAAAAGCGTGTTGCGATCCATTTCCATGGATTGTTTGATTTTAAAAGTCATTTCCGCGTAGGTTTCGACGGCACCAATACCATAAATGCACGATACCGATGCAACAATAATTACATCCGAGCGCTCGAGTAAAGAGCGGGTTGCGGAATGACGCATCCGGTCAATTTGTTCGTTTACCGACGCATCTTTTTCAATATAGGTATCGGTACGGGGTACGTAGGCCTCAGGCTGATAATAATCATAATACGAAACAAAATATTCAACCGCATTATCGGGAAAAAAATCTTTCATTTCGCCGTAAAGCTGAGCTGCTAGTGTTTTATTAGGAGCTAAAACCAAAGCGGGGCGTTGTAGGTTTTGGATAACGTGTGCCATCGTAAATGTCTTACCCGAGCCCGTTACACCCAAAAGAACCTGATCACGTTCACCAGCCAATAGCTCTTTCGTTAGCTCTTTAATCGCTTGCGGTTGATCGCCTGCTGGCTCGAACGGAGAAACAAGCTTAAGCGTACGCCCGTCTTCAACAACGGAGCGCTGGGATGGGATAAAAGAGGCTTGGTCGTTTTGAAGTTCCATCGTCATTATGTGTTATATATAGACCGGGAAGCAGGCGTAATCGAGTCCTAGAATTTCATTAATAATCAGTTCAATTACAAAGTGGCTTGCAACAATTGAAACTAGCAAATATTTGGAATCTTAGAGTTTCAATTCATGTGCATATTCAATTGGTAATGACAGACATAATAAACAAGCTTAAAACGGAATATAAGAATGACTTACATGGTTCCCAACAGATTCAAACATTTAACACTTGGTCAACCAACGTCAAAGCAACGCCTTATTAGAGCAACACACGGCTTAGTTGTAAAACAAGGATTACTTGTGAAAACAACAAAAAAAAATTTTAAAATGCATCTCCTTCAAGAAAAAGTCACCAAATTACAGGAATCATTTTATTTTTACCAAGCAACAGCTAACCGCATAGATATTCCACAGCTAAAGAAAAATCTTTGCGCCTTGCACGAATGGTGAACTACTAATTCCCGTAAAAAACCCTCCATAAAATAGAGATAAATACAAATGTTATGGTGTTGCACGACCCCAGTAGCGGGCGTAACATTTATTGATATTATATTTATCTTTTACGGAGCCCCTTCATGACATTCCTTGCTGATCGTTTAAACGCTGTAAAACCCTCTGCAAGCATGGCCGTCGTTCAAAAAGCTAAAGATTTGGCCGCGGCAGGGCGCAACATCATTAACTTAGGGGCGGGTGAACCCGATTTTGATACACCCGCTCATATTATTGAAGCCGGCAAAATGGCCCTTGATGATGGCATAACCAGATATACAGGCGTTAACGGAACAACCGAACTTCAAGACGCAATTATTGCAAAGTTCAAACGCGATAATGATTTAGAATACACCCGAGACGAAATCCATGTCAGCTGCGGTGGCAAGCCGGTTGTTTTTAATGCCATGATGGCAACCATTAACCATGGTGACGAAATTATTATTCCAGCACCATACTGGGTAAGCTATCCTGATATCCCCGTCTTTTTTGATGGAGTTCCGGTTATTGTTGATTGCCCATCTGATAACAACTTCAAACTTCAACCGGAACAATTAGAAGCAGCAATCACACCAAAAACAAAATGGCTCTTCCTCAATTCGCCCTCCAATCCTACAGGTGCCACTTATACACGTTCAGAAATCAAGGCCTTAACAGATGTTTTATTGCGCTATGAAAATGTTTGGGTTTTAACCGACGATATTTATGAGCACCTTACTTACGATGATTTTGAGTTCACGACAGTCGCCCAAGTCGAGCCGCGTCTGAAAAGCCGGACCTTAACTTTAAACGGTATGTCGAAGGCTTACTGCATGACCGGTTGGCGGGTTGGGTTTGCCGGCGGCCCGGCTCCATTGATTGCAGCAATGTCCAAAGTGCAATCGCAATCGATTACTCACACCGCAGCCGTAAGCCAAGCCGCATCGGTCGCCGCTTTAAATGGCCCCCACGACTTTGTTGCGTCAAATAATGTCATTTTCAAAGAGCGCCGCGATCTGGTTGTTAGCATGCTCAACCAAGCCAAAGGTATAACCTGCGCCACGCCTGGCGGTGCCTTTTATGCCTACCCGTCGTGTGCCGGGCTTATTGGTAAAAAAACGCCGGACGGAACCGTCATCGAAAACGATGAGGACTTTGTTACGTATCTTCTGCAAAGCGAAGGTGTTGCCGTTGTTCAAGGTGCCGCTTATGGCCTAAGTCCTCACTTTAGAGTTAGCTATGCTGTTGCAACTGATGTTGTTGAAGATTCATGTCAGCGTATCCAGCGCGCCTGTGCTTCTCTAAAGTATTAACCCTTATCCAAAAAACCCGGATTTACAACGAAAAAAACGTCCTACACTAACCCTACCAGGACATGGTGATTGTGTCTCTTGAACGATATTTATTAGCGCTGGCAGTCAAGCTTCACCGCTTCTATATTAGAGAATTAATTAATTCCATATGTATTGCTAAACAAACATGAGGTTTCTAAAGTAGCTGCCGCCCAAGTTCACTATAAGCCCATTCTTAAGAATTTACAGTTTATCAAAAAAATGATGCACTTCATTTTCTTTAACTCCAAAATTTTATTAAACAGAGCATCTGCATTGACCTTAGTAACTTCAATCACCGACCTTTTTATTATGTTTTTCTAGCCACTCTTCTTGGGTCGAGCTCTTTAGTGAAAACACCTCTCTTAACGGAGCATATAGGTCTGCGTACAATCTGCCTACAACATCATATTTCTCACGATCAAGATAGAGTGTTTCTGGGTCAATCAATCCATCACGGGCATGCATGGTAAGGACTTCTCCTACAACCAGGTCGCGTTCTTCGTTGAGTTGAAGCGTTACTGTCCGACGACATTCGAATGATACAGGGGCTTCTTTAATGCGTGGAGGCGCAATGAGACGACTTGCTACTGGCGTAAAACCTGCTAAGTCAAATTCATCATATTCAGGGTCAAAGTTAATAGACGAGATGTTCATGCTCTCGGCAAGGTCCATATCGACTAAGTTGATGACATACTCACCGCTTTTACGAATAAGGCTTGATGTATCTTTGTACTTACCATCTGGTCTCTTCTGAATACCAAGAACACATGTTGCGGGTTCCTCTGCGAACATATTGAAAAAGCTATAGGGTGCCGCGTTAAGCACGCCGTTTTCATCTATCGTTGAAACCAGTGCAATCGGTCGAGGTATAACGGTTGAACTGAGAAGCTTGTAACGGTCTTTTGAAGTAAGTTTTCCAAAATCAAATTCCATAAAATACCTATATTGATGTGATCATTAGCTTGTTATAAAGTTATTTTTATTCGGTTATAGTCATAAGCTAGATATCAGTTGTCGTTTGTCTCCCGCTTATGGTAATTAGGACCTGAGTGTAGCTAAAAGTCGCCAACCTTGACCCCCAATGGTTGTTGATGCATGGAGTGCTTCTTCTTCGCGCATAAATTCCAATAATATAGCGTTAGAGATTTTTTGATCGCCTACCCCCCGGATGCTTTCTTCTGCGCTTAATCCGTTATTTTGTGAGGCAGCTCTCCAGACCTCAACCCTTTGGGGTTCTAGCTTTGCAATTGCTTCAGAGCTCAGAACGGCAGGGGTTTTTCCAGTCCAGGCCAGTGTAACAGCGCACCCACCCGAAGCACCATCGACAAGCACCTCACGCGAGCAAACCGTCCTGTTCATATTTAAAAATGCATATTTCATTATCCTACGCGTTGTAGGAGTTGGGTTCTCCAGAACCTCAAGATACTCTAGTGAGGTTAGGACTGCTGGGTCTTCTACTTCGTAGTACGTAAAAAATTGTGGGCCAGGGGTGAGAGCCTCGTAGCGGCGTCCACAAAAAAAGCCTGGGACGGATACCCTTTGAGGCAAGTGTTCTGACTGATACCAAGTCTCGTATTCAGTCATATATTCTTTTGAACAATCATTCCAGACTGCAAGTATTCCTTTTGCGTTCATATCTTAACCTTGCCTAGAAAATTGATACAGGCTGAAAGGCTCAAGCTCTTTAGCCGCATCGTGATAACAATAGGGATTTGATCTAAAATGAAACGGGCTGAATTTCATGGGATTTATATTTTTATTGTCTTCAATCTTCTAGTTTAACTTTAATATTAAATAGGAGCCACTAGCAGGACAGATTTCTAAGACTTCAAAAAAATATAAGCGTAGCATAAAAATTGTTAATTTTAATTTTAGGAAAGTATCTCATAAAAATAAATATTCTAATAAAACCTTGTTCTGGTACATGTGAAGTGAAGCGGTTTATCAGGTTAGTTTATGTTCTAATAAATTAAAATCAGATAAATGCAATTCACGAATAAGATTAATTATAACTTTAAAAAAATCTTTGATAAAAAAATAATTTCACATCTACGCCTAATTTGTCAACATACTAACTTTAGAAATTTGTGACTAGTGATAGGCAACTTTGAGATGGTGCTGCATTCAGCATTGATTCCGTGAGTATTGATATATGCCCGTTGTTGGAGGGGGCCAAAGCTGAAGTGATTTCAGAGACCATCTAAAACAGCCGGTTATGGCCCTGAGCGGAAATTATAAAGCAGTGCAGGCGCTGTTAAACGCGCCTGTTAAGGTGAAAAATTATCAATCTTTCAAGCCTTTAATATTCACAAGAAAGAATACGACCTGAGCTATCGAATGCCATAGGAGTTTCTTCACCTGCGATTGTGATGTTTTCGTCATTATCCACCTCATCAAGCATTGCGGGAGACACCCAGATTCGATGCAGTTCAAGGGTATTCTTAATTCGCACAACACGAGCCGTTTCTGGCGTTATACGGTTACAGGTTTTAAGCGCCACAGAGACTGCATCTCTGTCCGAATTCAAAATGATTGGCAGCTTTGCTGGATCCAAAATAGTGGCGGTAATCGCATTGGTATAAACCGCGCCTAAATCTATTTTTTCGATACAGCTTCGTGTGGAGATGTCAGCAAGCCCAATACCAACGCCATTGCCATGTGATTGAGGTGTAATATCAAGGACTACTATTTTTTGAATTTTAGGTGCGTTAAACCCTGGTAATCCAGAACCGGGGCGTCCCGTTACATTTGGGTCCATCCCTTCACCACTAATGTTCTTGCCTATCTCGTCGATGATTAGTAAATCAATTTTAGGAAATAATAGTCGCCCGATGGACTGCTTTGATATTTCCAGTAATTTTTTTTCACGCGACATAACTTTCTCAGTTGGAATAATTTCCAAACTCATTAGTTCGTCAAATGCATTCTCTAAGATGGCAAGCCCAAACAAAATTGGAAGCCTAGCTAACAATACTTCTGCTGCACGTGGCAACACATCATGGAACTGATCAAAACCATGACGATGAATGGCCACTGCCCCTTTGTGTTTGGCAAGGCCGATACTTAGCATTTTCACCAGACCGCTTTCATAACTCCCTTTGAAATCAGCATGCGGTTTGATCTTGTTGGCAATAACAATTGCGTCTGCTTCAAAAGCCAGTCGGTCTGTATATAGGGCAGTGCCATCTTCAAGTTGTCCTACTTCAACCACTTCCATTGAAGAGCGGATCGGCGCTCCAATGCTTCCTTCAGTGATCCCGTAGCTAGCTAATATTTTAATTTGACCTTCAGCCGTTGCACCGCCGTGACTTCCCATGGCAGGAACAATAAATGGTTCTCCACCGCGCGCTTTAAGTTCCTGAACTAACGCACCAATAATATTAACTATTCCTGTAATCCCTCGGCTCCCAACGGTGATTGCAATGGATTTTCCATCGATTGAGTCGATGGGGATTTTTTCCATTTCTGAAGCAATGGTGTTGGAAATTTCGTTAATGCGCTTGCGAGAAAATGATTGATCTATGGGTATCAGGGGAGGAAACGGATATTCCATTCCACCTTCAATGACGACGTTAACTGTGCTGAATTCCATAATGGGTCTACCTAAGTGTCCAAACTGTTTTTAAGGTGTAGAAAAAAATTGAAATGTTGTTTATTTAATTATCACCCTGCCGTTTCATTATTTTGATCTGCGGCCGCAACATCTGAAACTTCCAATGAATAGGCGTCTCTCGTGCGTCCTATGTGTTCGACAAGAACAATTTCACCTTTCTTGGCATCTCCGCTTTTTACAATTTCCAACATCAATAGATGTTCATCCAATGATAGCTTAGTATGCCCGGGTTTTGTGGCAAGGTGGGTCCGAAGTGCTGCGATTTTTCCTGAGAAAATATTGTAACTATCATGAAGATGTTTGTTGCCGCAGTTGACGAAGAAAGTGTAGTGAAAGGCTGAATCCATTTCCAAATAATCCCGAATTGCAGTTTTCTTATGAGCCTTACGCATGGTACGAACAATTTTGGAAAGGTCATTTAGCAGTGTCTCATGGTTTTGTGCCATCGCCAATTTCAGCCCTGCTGTTTCCACAATCAGCCGGTAATCACACATATCAACAATTTCTGCGGCACTGAAGGTTAGGACGTGTGCACCGCTTTGTGGGAAAATATGGACCAATCCCTCGTTTTTCAATTGCGCTAGTGCTTCTCTTACTGGGGTTTTCGATACGCTGAGTTCCTCGGCTATTCGCCGTTCAGAGAGTGCTGTCCCTAACGCAAGATCACCATGAATGATTTGATCACGAAGTTTTGTCAAAACAATTTCGGTTAGAGATTTAGGTCTCTCAACGGCGTCCATCAATATTCTCCTTTGAGTTATTATCTGTACTGATATTTGGTAAACCAGATACCAGTTGATAGCTCAACACTGATTTTTATTTGACTAAATTTTATAACTGGTATATCAGATATCAGATATAAATTCAATAATCAAAAAAATTCGAGGTTTCCGTGGTCGAGTGATCAGAATCGCGAATTCAACTCTAATAAAGTGCGGTACACAGATGAGCGGAAAACCCAAAATTGTCATAACAGATTACGATTATGGCGACGTCAGTATCGAGACCGCGATCCTTGAAGCGGCGGGGGCAGAAGTAATTGCACTGCAGGCGAAAAATCAGGAAGATCTGTTCGAGGCTGCCCAAGATTGTTTTGGAATGATGAACCAGTACGCACGTATAGGTGCTGAAACCATTGCGCATATGCAGCAGTGCAAAGTTATCGCCCGTTTCGGTGTTGGTGTTGATATTGTTGATGTTGATGCCGCGTCTGAAAAAGGGATTCTTGTCACAAACGTTCGTAATTACTGTACGGAAGAGGTTGCGGATCATGCTATCTCTTTATGGCTAACGCTGGCACGTAAGCTGCCCGTTTACGATAAGGCAACTAAGTCTGGCATTTGGAAATGGCAATCTGGTGCCCCAATCCATCGCATCCGAGGATGTGTCATGGGAATTGTCTCTTTTGGCACAATCGGCCAGGCTATAGCTGACCGGGCACGCGCCTTTGGCGTAGAAATAATTGTCTATGATCCCTTCATCTCGCCTGCCGTTGTACAGGAATATGGCGGACAACTGGTCGACAAGGCCACCTTGTTAAAAAAATCCGACTATCTGATCATGCAAGCACCCATGAACGACGATACCCGGCATTTCTTAAGCTATGACGAATTTGCTCAAATGAAGACGAACGCCATTGTTGTCAATACAGGTCGCGGCCCAACGATTGATAATAAGGCCCTATATAAGGCGTTGACGGAAAATCAAATCGCAGCGGCAGGATTGGATGATCCAGAAGAAGAGCCTGCAAAACGCGCAACGTGGTCGCCCGACGACAATCCGATCTTTGCTCTTTCTAACGTCATAGTGACGCCGCATGCGGCCTATTACTCAGAAGAGTCCATTCGAATGGCGAGAGAGACCGCAGCAGACGAGGTTGCCAGTGTCTTGCTTGGCAAAAAACCAAACTATCCCGTAAATGTACCGGCATTCGCCGCTACTCAAAAATAGGAACCTAAAATGCTTAAAGTATATAATGATTTTAATCGTGACTCTGCGCTTCTTGCAAAATTTGATAAAGCAATAAATTACCTTTCTGCGGCGGCTATATTTGCCGACGTTCAATACCGGACTGGGGTTATGGATTCCGGCATCAAACCAGCGTTCCGTTCCAAAGTTTGCGGGCAAGCGTTGACCGTTCAATTATCTAAAGGCGATCTTGTCGACCCCTTGAAAGCATTAGAAATGGGTCAAGCTGGAGATATTATTGTTGTTGATGCTGGTGGCGATTTAAACACATCTGTTTGTGGTGGCTTAATGGG
>CALJEW010000235.1 GCA_938074585.1 uncultured Rhodospirillales bacterium
GAATAAAATGAAAGTGTCTGAAGTCATTAAAGGTGTTTACTGGTTGGAAATACCAGAAGCAGACCTTTTTATTCTTTGTGGATGTCCAGAGGATGTGACCAAACATTTAATGCGCCTTAACCTAATTGTTCCTACTGAACGGGACGGTGTCATTTTCGAGACGGGCCCCAATGCAATATTGCTCTCAGATGTCGCGTTGCAAAATGGAAAATTTTGTAACCTTGCGGAATTCCCTGTTCTTCAAATGCTTTATAAGCAGGGAATGATAATTCCTAACCATCCCAACAATTCTGAAATTAAGCCCCTCCTTATCGGGGCTAAAGATCAAATTGATTCGCAGATGCAGTATATCTATAGAGGAAATTATGGCCTGGTCTCTGAAGAGGAAATCATTGCCACAGGCGAAACTCCCGAGCGCGCTAAAATGATCATGCGTATGAAGCTTAAGTTCGCATTTGGAAAAATTCTTTCATCCGATGAGTTATTGGATTACATGGTTGTGGGTGAGGAAACCGTGGAAGTTCGCAACGGCGTTTTTGTTGCCCGGGCCAGAACCAACGTATTTGAGTTTAGCTATGAGAATGAAAAAGTTACGATAGATCTTACAATAAAACGAGGCCGAAATGATCGATCGGCCTATCCATTAGGATTTCAAAGCATTCCCAGAGACTATTTCTCGGTCATCCATTCGGGCCAAGGCGATGGTTGGGACATCAATCGTCCATGCATGGCAAGTATTGTTATGTATCAGGGCAAAATCTACTTAATAGATGCTGGGCCAAATATAGCTTATAGCCTTACCGTTTTGGGTATCAGTATAAATGAAATCGAAGGTATTTTTCATACCCATTGCCATGACGATCATTTCGCTGGAATTACCAGCCTCATTCGCACAGACAAGCGAATTAAGTATTACGCAACTCCATTGGTCCGCGCTACTGTTTTCAAAAAACTTTCCGCATTACTGTCTATGGACGAAGATCAAATCTCTAATTTTTTTGAAATCAAAGATTTAGAATTTGATACTTGGAACGACCTTGGAGGTCTGGAAGTTCGACCGTTTTTGTCGCCTCACCCTGTAGAAACAACCGCATTTATTTTCAGGGTATTCTGGGAAAGTCAATATTTAACCTATGCACACATGGCAGACATTGTTTCTCTCTCTGTCCTCGAGAACATGATTACCAGTGATGATGATGCGCCCGGTATATCTCAGGAAGTTTTTGACAGTACAAAGGAGCAATATTTAGCCGAAGTTGATCTTAAAAAAATTGATATTGGCGGTGGCATGATACATGGAGAAGTCGAGGATTTTACAGATGATCAATCCGACAAAATTGTTCTCGCTCACCGCTCGGAACCGCTGACAAACAAACAAAAGGAAATCGGATCAAGTGCTCCTTTTGGGGTCGTTGACACATTGGTCCCTGATGATTCAGGAAATCTCCGGCGTTTCGCTTTTCAATATCTGAATATGTATTTCCAAAATCTAGATCGTCACTATCTCAGAACACTTCTCAACAACCCTATTGTCGAGTTTTCCCCAGGATCAATCATTCTACGCAAAGGCCGAACGCCTGAGAATATCTATCTAATAATAACGGGTACCGTAGAAAAAATCAGATCTGATGACAATGTTTACAACATTATTTCAGCGGGTGGTTTGATTGGCGAATACACTGGAATTCACGGACTTCCGTCCAAATCAGCCTATCGAACGGTCAATTATGCTCGTGCACTACGTATTACGGCCCCCGCATACAAGGCGTTGATCAAGAAAAATAATCTAAGTGCATTAATCAATGAACGTGCAAAAAACAGAGAAATACTAGAGCGTTCTTGGTTGTTTGGGGAATCAGTTTCTCCGCCGATCTTAAACAAGATTGCCGATGTCATGACTTTGCGCTCTTATGGTAAAGACAAGGACCTTACAGATTTATCAACGGACGCTATTTTTATTGTCGGTTCGGGTAGTCTAGAGCAAATACAGGATCACCACGTATCTGCCACAATTAATCCACGCAATTTCTTTGGTGAGGAACAAGTATTATTTGGACAAACCAACAGGTTCAAATATAGAACTGCCGAGCCCAGCCAGATCTACGAAATTCCCAAACAAGTGATCAATGAAGTACCAATCATTATGTGGAAAATGCTTGAATCATACGAATTTAGAAATCTAGAAAAGTAAACATAAGACAGAGTCTGAAAGATTAGTTCATAATATTAGTTTGAATAAATTTTGTCGTTCCTGAAGCCGTCTAGGGGACGGATTAATGAAATATTGTTAAATGATAAAATGTCCGCTTTGGGCTTCCACTTCAACTGTTCCTGATCAAGCTCGCATGCACAATATCATTTCAAAAATTTTGTTATGGAGGGTTAATCTTGATTTTTGTGTTGTCAAAAATGGCTCCTTCATAACGTGGCCATTAGTCAGGGCTATCGATGTATACAAGCTATTTAGCTTCGAAGCATAAACGGAAGGTAAAACACGTTAATTCTTTCTAACATCTGCAGTTTCCGGAATGCCATCATGGATGGTGGAATGAGTAACATGTTGAGTCAGAGCTATCTGTATGACAGTGGTATGGTGAGGGTGATATTAATCATTAGCAGAGTGTGGATTAGGGACAGAATTATCCGGGTATGAACTGTTAATAATATCAATCGCGACAACACCAAAATCGAACGTCACAACCTAAGACTACACATACTAAACTTTCTCAACCAATCGTACCCAACACATCTTTAAATCATAAATTTGACTGATTAAGATTGTATGTTGAGTTAGCTAACTGCACTACCGAGAAGGACAAAATGAATATTTTAGAAAGATTAAAAAAACTGATAAAGGTTTCTATAGATTTCAGCGTCGTAATTGTTCTCTTGCTACTTATCGAGACCGTATGTCGTGCCCAGGCCAACATGCAAATGATAAGACAATTTCCAAAAAAAACATCAAAATTTTTTCTGAGGTACGAAAAGTTCTTTTGCTCAATTACATGAATGTTATTGGTCTCAGATACTAAGGGCTATACGGACTATTCAAGTTTGGGTGTGTAAACTCATTTAGTCTAAGTTTGTAGTTATATGTACCCTCAATATTTAGGAGCGGATATAGCCGGAATGCCAGATTTAATCTGCTTGACTGTAATGATTTACATCAGGTTTTTATACTGGCACAAGTCAGATTTAAGTAGAGTCAAATAGAGGAAAGGATTTCCCCTAACGCAATCAATTTTCCATCGGAAAAGGCGTTACCGACTAATTGTATGGAAATGGGTAACCCGTGGTCAAGTGCTGGGATTGGGAAGGCGAGAGCGGGAAGACCCGCTGCATTGGCGAGAGCCGTGAAGTCAGCTTGAGAGGCTGGTGCCGGTGAAGCATGGGAGAAGGCGCGCTGCGGTGTGGTTGGCAAAATAATCGCGTCTAGACCCTGAAGTTCACGGCAGACGCCCGATCGAACTTCACTCAGACAACGATAAGCGGCAGCAACTTTAGAGCCAGGGGCTGTCCTGCCATATGAAATCATATCTCGAAAACTATCAGAGAATCCATCAGCATCCTTATCCAATGTGGCTCCGAGCAGATGCCCGGCCTCCGCTTCAGATACCAATAGACCCGCGCGCCGCAGTTGCATCGGCTGCCATTCCGATATATCGACCGACAAAGTCTGAATTCCAACGGCTTGGATTGCAGAAAGCAAGTGATTAAAAGCAGCTTTTACTTCAGGCTCGCAGTCGGCCAACAAGGTATCGTTCGGAACACCTAAAACGATGTCGCCCAAATCAGTGCTTGGTTGATGTGTGGTCCAACCATCCGGAGCTCGACAGCTATCCATACAATCAGGGTCGTATTTAGCAAGAATGCTTAAGGCCAGTGTAAGGTCGGTGCTGTTTGTAGCGATCGGTCCGATAGTGTCCAGGGTCCAAGACAAATGAGACAACCCGCCATTACTGATCAGCCCTGCGGTCGGCTTCAAACCCCACAAGCCACAATAGGCTGCAGGTATTCGAACGGAGCCCATGGTATCCGAACCAAGCGTAATCGGAACGATCCCAGCAGCCACAGCTGCGGCTGATCCTCCGCTTGACCCCCCAGGTGT
>CALJEW010000236.1 GCA_938074585.1 uncultured Rhodospirillales bacterium
AATTTTGTTATTTATCTTCTCGCGCTCAGTTTGTCCCATGCGAACAAGGTTTTGCCCATTAATGGTAATGCTGCCGCTATCTGGAGACAGCAGGCCTTGAATGCATTTGATCATTACCGATTTTCCGGTACCCGACCCGCCAATAATGACAAGACTTTCACCCTTTTGGATGTCTAAATCTAAGCCATCTAAAACAGTTTTAGTACCAAAGGATTTGCGGATGCCCTTAAGGCTAATCATGGGTGCGGTGTTGGTGTTTGTAACTGTCATGATTATTTCGAGAAGAAGATTTCGGTTAAGATGTAATCAGAACATAAAATTAAGATAGATGCAGAAACCACAGCGTTGGTGGTTGCCATGCCAACGCCTTGCGCACCACCCTTCGAATTATAGCCATGGTAACAGCCCATTAGCGTGATGATAAATCCAAAGACCGAAGCTTTAACCAAGCCTGATACAACGTCGGAAAATTCTAAGAAATCGATAGTGTTTTGCAAATAGTTGGATGGATTAAAGCCCAATTTATGGACCGCCACCAAGTAGCCGCCAAACACGCCAATCACATCCGCCACCAAAACCAACAACGGCATCATAAGGAACCCAGCAATCAAACGCGGTGCCACCAAGTATTTCATGGGGTTGGTTGAAAGTGTGGTTAGGGCATCAATTTGTTCTGTTACCCGCATGGTACCAATTTCAGCCGCCATGGCAGCACCAATACGCCCGGCAACCATAAGCCCGGCTAACACAGGCCCCAGTTCACGAGTGATAGATAAAACAACAACGTTGGCAATCGCCCCTTCGGCTGAAAAACGAGCAAAGCCAGTATAGCTTTGAAGCGCTAATACCATGCCTGCGAATACGGCTGTTAAACCAACAACCGGAAGCGAATAATATCCGATTTCAATCATTTGTTTGCCAATAATGCGGAAATAGAACGGTGAGCGCACACAATGGCTAACTGCGTTAATGGTGAATAAAGATAACCGCCCGGCTGTCGCTAAAAAGGCCAAAGAAACGCGGCCTATGGTTTGTAGAAAATTCATCCCGTCTGCTTATCCTTAACCAATACTTTATTCATTTATATAAATCCGATGAAAGCGGGAACCTAAACTGGTTAAAACTTCATAACCAATGGTCCCGCCTTCTTTTGCCAAATCGTCAACGCTGTGGTTTGGGCCAATCAATTCGACCCAAGCACCGACTGTACATAAATTTACAGGAACTTGTGTCACATCGAAAGTAATTAAATCCATAGATACACGCCCAACCAGCGGAATTCTATGTTCGCCTATGTAACCGAAGGCATTGCTTGATAACGAACGTAAATAACCGTCTGCATATCCGACGGCTACAGTCGCAATTTTTGAATGCCCCGTAACTTTATGCCCAGCGCCATATCCAACCGTATCACCTACGTGGGCTTCCCTAGTTTGGATAATTCGGGCTTTTAAGTTTATCGTGGGTTGCATAGGGTTTTTAGAATCAAGGATTGGGTTTGCGCCATACAAAGCGACGCCTTGTCGAACCATGTCGAAATGATACGGTGTGCCAAAAAAAATCCCTGATGAGTTCGCCAAGCACGCGTTGCCCATGGGTAAAATGTCACGGGCTTCTTTGTATGCTTTTAATTGCTTGCCGGTTTGGGAGCTTTCAAGCTCATCCGCAGAGGCCAGATGGCTGAGTACGTTTGAAATATTCAGCCCTGCCAATAATTCTGGATTATCGGCTATTTGGCGCAATTCATCGGGCGGTAAGCCTAAGCGCAACATGCCGGTATCAACATGAATGTCGCAGGGCAAATTGCTATATTTTGTATATGAGCTCCAAATCGCAAATTCACGCAAGCTGCCTATAACGGGGATCAGTTGATGGTCACGGTAGGCGTCGCTGGCGCCGGGTAAAAGTCCACCCAGAATATGGATTTCGGCATCACCTACATAGTTGCGGAGCTTTATGCCTTCTTCCAAGTGGGCAACAAAAAATTTTGTACATCCGGCCTTAACCAACGTTGGGCCAATTTTATCAGCCCCTAAGCCATAGCCATTGGCCTTGACCACAGCGGCGCATTCAACACCATTCACGGCGCGTTTTAATATATTGTAATTCTCCCGTACCGCGGCTAAATCAATCGTCAAGATCGCGCTGGCATGAGATTCGGGTATGTTTGGTGATGTCATAAATCCTCTTTACCCTTGATCTGGACAGAGATCAATAAACAGCGATCATTCAATTAAACAGGGAAAGCCTTATTGGTTGTTGCCGTGTTGCCAGTCGTGATCACCAAATCGAGCGAACTCGCCGGTAAATGTCATTGTTACATCACCAATCGGGCCATGACGCTGCTTAGCGATAATCACTTCAGCAAGACCTTGGATTTTCGCTAGGTTTTCTTGCCATCGGGCTTCGCGTTCGTGAAATTTAGAATCATCTTCTTCAGCCCGACGCCCAGTTTTCTTCCTTTCCATGTAGTATTCTTCACGGTAAATGAACATAACCACATCGGCATCCTGCTCGATCGATCCTGATTCACGCAAATCGGATAATTGTGGGCGCGGGGGATCGCGGCTCTCAACAGCACGTGATAGCTGAGATAAGGCAATCACCGGAACGCTAAGCTCTTTCGCCAAGGTTTTAAGCCCTCGGGTGATTTCTGAAACTTCGTTCACACGGCCATCATTTTTAGAATTTGGATTACCAGATATTAGCTGCAAATAGTCAACTATGATGACGCCCAAATTATGCTGGCGCTTCAGGCGGCGTGCGCGAGTCCGGAGCGCACTAACGGTTAAGGCAGGGGTGTCATCAATGAAGAATGGAATTTCATGTAAAGTTTTGGCGCACGTAGCGAGCTGTGAAAACTCATCGTTGCTCAACAAACCTTTACGCATTTTATCGGAATAAATATTCGATTGTTCTGAAAGAATACGCGCTGCTAACTGTTCGGCTGACATCTCTAGCGAAAAGAAACCAACAACTGCGCCTTCGTTGCCGCCGGATTTGTGATAGTTATAGGCCATGTTAAAGCCCATATTTGTGACCAGCGCTGTTTTGCCCATGGAGGGGCGTGCCGCTAAAATCAGTAAATCTGATTTGTGCAATCCGCCCAACATGGTGTCCAAATCCCGAAAACCAGAGCCAACACCGGCCAATCCGCCTTCGCGTTTATGGGCAGCATCGGCAATATAAATAGCGTCAACAATTGCAGTTTTAAAATCTTTAAAACCGCCGTCGGTTTCACCCGTTGTTGCCAAATCATATAAGCGTTGTTCAGCCATTTCGATTTGCATCGGGGCCAGTTCATCAATTTCGGCCCCGTAAGCCCGGTTGACCATGTCTTCGCCCAAATTGATAATTTCGCGCTTAAGAAATAAATCATAAACAATGCGCCCGTATTCTTGGGCGTTAATGACGCTGGCTGCGGCGCTCGCCAATTCGGCCAAATAGATAGGACCGCCTATTTCGGCTAATTTTTGATCATGCTCGAAAAACCGTTGCAAGGTAATGGGATCAGCAATCTGCCCACGCTCAATCAGCTTGTCGATGGCTTCATAAATATGGCCATGGCGTTCATAGGCGAAATGCTGTGGTAGTATAAATTCATTGATTCGCTCATGCGCCCGATTGTTCAAGAGGATCGCTCCCAAAAGCCCTTTCTCGGCTTCTAAGTTATGTGGCATTGCCCGAAAAACAGGTGCAACCGTCTCGCCCATTTGGCCAGCGGGGTCAATAGCTTCTATTAGAGGTTTGGCCGTGGACAAATCAGAATAGATTGGATCAATTGGATCAAAATCTATGGAAGGGGGGAGTGTTGATGCCATGATCGGAAGACTAAAGTTTTAAACGGGTCATGGATAGTCAAATCTGCAGTGGGTGTTGAGGATAACAGGGGCAAAAAATGAGTTTCATGCCTTGACTGTGGATATGTGAATGAATTGTGGATAAGGCTATAGGGGGCGATATTTCTGATTGGTAAATTATAATTTTACAGTTTGTTCTGGTGGAAACCTTACAACTGTTTTGTTCCTTTATCAATTTCGCTTTTATACGATGAATATACACCATGAAGTTCCGCCAATTTCTTTTATAAAGGAAGACCTAACCCTGTTGCTTCGCTGGATAACTCAAGAGCATTTCGGATTTTTCCTAATGGCTCAATAATCGTTTCATTATGATGCACAGCAATGCCGATCCCTGTAATCGAGACCTGCACTAACACAGCGGCCAATTTATTCACACATACCTTTAATAATACCTTTCCACCTTCTGGTATGAATTTTATGGCGTAAGTAAATGAATTGATCATAATTTGGAAGATCAAACGGTTATTTGCACGAAGGTGTGAAAGGTTCTGTTCTATTATATTTCCAATTTCTGTTTTTGGATTAGCTCCAAACTTTAATATGTACCTGCACACTGTCAAAGACGTCTTGAATATTATTCGCCGTTTCATTGATATGAAATTGGCCCGCCTCAATTTGGGTAAGGTTAAGGATGTCATTTATAACCGTTAGCAGATGCTGGACAGAAGCATGAATGTGATTTAAATAATCAATGTACATAGGGTTGTTAATCTCGCCTATGATTTTATCTCGTATGATTTGAGAGTAACCAATGATTACGATTTAGCGGGTGCGGAGTTTATGGCGCATATTGGCTAAAAATTGAGATTTAGCTTGGCTTTCAGCTTCTGTGCGTTCACGTTCAGATTCTATGATTTTCTCTGAATTGACAATTTCAGTAAATACGCGGCCCGCAACGCGTTAACCAATTAAATTAGCATCTGAATTAAAAAAGGGTCTACCACTGACACTGAAATATATTTTTACAATGTTCTGTCCAGTTCGTAAAAATTGGAAATCAGAAAATGGTTCTCTGGCAAGTAAAAGCGCTTAATGGG
>CALJEW010000237.1 GCA_938074585.1 uncultured Rhodospirillales bacterium
GATATTGCTCATTTGTTGTTGGCAGCTCAGAAACAAAACATCCAAGGTTTATCCAAACCCTCTAAGTTAAGTGCCGTACAGCAAAGTTTGGAACAGCCTGATGGCCCCTCTGCCATTGATATAATTAGTGATTTTTTTAAAACCAATGTTACTAATGCTTCCATTGTAAAAGCAGAGCCTAAACCGGTTCTCGTAGAAAAAAAAATAATTACTAATACTCCTGATATTGAGTCAAACCCGTTTACAAAGCTTACTGATGCGATCCTAGATTTTTTGCCTGATGGCCTTCAGAATGAGGTTCAGACTATTCATAATGTTAAACCGATAAGTCCTATTGGCTCTAAAACGGGCTCAGTTGAAAAAGTTATTTATCCTGTTGCAGATCTAACAGAAGCAGAGAACCCTTATACAATTGAGAAAGTGGTTCAAGTAAAAGAACTACCAAGAGCGCTTGAACCCGTAAAATCAATCACGGAACCTGTTGTGAATGTCCAACCGGTTACTGTTGCTCCATTGCCTAATGTTAAACCTCGAAACTTAACACAAAATGATTTGGTGTTTGGGGGGCGGGGACGATTAGATACTGTGTTTGAGAAGAAGGGTAATGGTGCGGATAGTTGCGTCATAAAAGCATCACGGAAAAGTGTGTTTTGTATAGAATCATTTAATTGGCCCTCTGAAATACAGAATCAGTTCGAAACTTTTGGAGGAGTATCGGGAAACGGGCAAAGTATTGTTCATTATTTAAATGGGAAATCGGTGCAGTATCATGGCCGGTTTCCAAATCAATCTTTCAATCCGATTGCCAGCTATATGATGTCAAAGTTTGGCGCCCCGACTGAAGCGCCAAAAATCATAACCGCAATGCTTGGTGCAGCTAGCCAACCAAATCAAGTTTATCGCTGGGTTGCAGCAACAACTGATGACCAACCGCCCGTGATTCTAGAGATGCGGGAGATTGATGATCTTCGCTGGTCGTTACCGCCAGACCGTTTGAACAGTCTTATTCGTATGTACCGGAAAGGTGGAGCGTCTATATTTAAAATACTGACTGCGGCAGACCTTTTACTTTTGCAGATAATTAAAGGGGGGCAAAAAAAAGCATTATCCTCAAAGGGCCCTTAATATTGGGAGCTGGTGTTTTCAATCTTACCGCAGCAATAATATTCCTATAGGGATTAAATAGTCGGAAAAACCGATACTGATTCTGTATACGCGGTTTGTGTTTTCTTACTCAAACTTCGAAGATTAGCTAGATTTTATAAATTTAAGACTCCAAAACTCAGAATTTTTTAAAAATACAGTTTATTTTGATGATTTATGTATTTTTAGTAGGCAAATGCTTATCGAGCGATTAAAAACAGTGCAATTGTTCTAAATGACTGTTTGAGCTTCAATCAATGAACGCCCAATCAGGCTTTACGGGGGTTAACATGAATTTATTAAATGTACGTATATTGGGCTTTTTGATTGCTGGACTGATATCTGGTGTGTCTGGCAATGCCCAAGCTGCTGAAGCGTCTTTAAATGGGGGTAACACAGCTTGGATATTAACATCGACTGCATTGGTTTTGTTCATGACATTACCGGGCTTGGCGCTTTTCTATGCAGGCCTTGTACAATCTAAAAACGTTTTGTCTGTCATGATGCACTGCTTTGCCATTGCTTGTATGGCATCAGTACTTTGGTTGGGAGGTGTTTACAGCTTAGCATTTGATGAAGGTAATGCCTTTGTTGGTGGCCTTGGTAAGGTCATGTTGTCTGGTGTTGGCAGGGACACCTTGTCGGGTGATATTCCGGAAAGTGTCTTTTTCATGTTTCAAATGACCTTCGCTATCATCACCCCAGCGCTGATTGTAGGCGCTTATGTGGAACGGATTAAATTTTCGGCAGTTCTGCTGTTTTCTGGTCTTTGGTTAATTGTTGTATATGCCCCTGTTTGTCATTGGGTTTGGGGCGGTGGCTGGCTAGCTGAAATGGGTGTTTTGGATTTCGCTGGTGGCTTGGTTGTTCACGCAACAGCAGGCACTGCAGCGATTGTTGTCGTTACGGCATTGGGCAACCGGGCTGGTTTTCCTACGCATTTAAGGCCGCCTCATAATCCAGGTATGACAATGATTGGCGCTGCAATGTTATGGGTTGGCTGGTTTGGGTTCAATGGTGGATCCGCGTTAGCTGCTGATGGCAACGCTGGCATGGCAATACTTGTTACCCATATGTCGGCTGCTATGGGGGCGTTGGTATGGGTTGTTATTGAATGGATGAAGTTTGGTAAGCCTAGTTTAGTAGGTATTGTAACGGGTATGGTTGCAGGCTTGGCGACAATTACCCCAGCTTCTGGGTTTGTTGGTCCACTGGGTGGGCTATGCATAGGTTTGGCCGGTGGGGTGGTCTGTTATTACGCAGTCAATATAATGAAAAATAAATTTAATATTGATGATTCGTTGGATGTCTTTTCTGTTCACGGTGTTGGCGGTATCTTGGGAATTCTCATGGTCTCTGTTTTCGTATCCGAAGAACTGGGGGGGGCTGGGTTCGCCGAAGGCATGACCATAAGCAGTCAATTTGGAGTTCAGACTTTAGCCGTTGTCGCAACCGTTGTATGGACGGTAATCTTTAGTTGGATCATCATAAAATTCACTCAAGCTGTTTGTGGCTTGCGGGTTAATGATGATCAAATTACCGAAGGCTTAGACTTAGCTGAACACGGAGAGCGCGCGTATACCATGTAACCCTATATAAATCATAGAAAGGAAAAACCAATGAAGTTGGTTATGGCTATCGTCAAACCGTTTAAATTGGATGCAGTTCGTGAGTCATTGATGGAGGTTGGTATTCAAGGGCTCACGGTTTCTGAAGCCAAGGGATTTGGCCGTCAAAAAGGGCAAACGGAAATATACCGGGGATCTGAATATAACGTTGAGTTCGTACCTAAAGTGCGAATTGAGGTTGTGGTTGATGACGATGAACTTGAGCGTGTTGTTGAAGCGATCCGAAGTGCTGCACTGACTGAAAAAATTGGGGATGGGAAGATTTTTGTTTTGGAAGTGGCGCAAGCAATACGAATCCGAACAGGTGAGACTGGACCAGAAGCGCTTTGAGGGTTTTTTATATTGCAGTAAAGCCACGTTCACGAATGAAAACATTCGCTCCGGTTTTGCTCTAGCGCTTACGAGCCAAAGTTAAGCCATCGTCAATGGGTAACATACTGATCGAAACCCGCTCATCCGTATGCAATGCTTTGTTAAAGTTTCGAATGGTTTCTGTTGTGCTTTTTGTGTTGTTGGGGTTGATGACCTCACCACGCCACAGCACATTATCAATCGCAATTAAGCCGCCTTGGCGTAAGAGCTTAAGCGCGTTTTCATAATAGACTGGGTAGTTTTGTTTGTCGGCATCAATAAACACAAAATCGAATGTTTCTACTTGGTTGTCGGCTAATAATTCTTCTTGAATATCTATGCCTGTGCCTATACGCAATTCGATGATGTCTTGAACACCAGCTTCTTCCCAAAAGGGTTGCCCTAGGGGAGCAAATTGCCCGGTTAAATCGCAGGTGATTAATTGACTGTCTTTGGGCATCACCATTGCCATTGCAAGGGCCGAATATCCCATAAACGTTCCGACCTCTAAAACTCGTTTGGCACCAATTATTTCAACTAAAAATGCAATAAGCTGACCATGTTCTGGTGCGATTTGCCATTCCACATAAGGGGCATCAGCATTACTTTCTCGCAATTTTCGTAATGTATCAGGTTCACGTAAAGAAACGGATAGCATATAAGCATATAATTGGTCTGTGAGCTGAGGAGCACGTTTGTTCAACGTTTGGTTCCCTATGAAAAGAAGTGTTAGTGCAATAAATACCTACACGGATTGCCTATTTAAGGCAATCACATATCCAGCGATAACCTATTGACCGACAAGCAATAAAAAGTTGCAACTTTTACTCAATATTCATTTAAAAATTAAGCGCATGAATTTGAGCTTATTCGATATTTTTGATGAATTTAGATGACTTCGTTTGAGAGGGATTTATTATATGTTCAAACTTATCACCCTATATGCAAATTAAATGAGGTCCATCATGGCTGAAGTAATTGAAAACGAAGATGGCGATCAAGAAGAAGATGTAAGCGAAACAGGTGATCGTCAAACCCTTTATGACCTGTCCCTTCTAGATGAAGGCGGCGTTGGCCTTGATGATATAGACCTGGAAGAAAAGGGTAGTAATGACGACAAATGGGAAGAGCCTAACGCCAGTTCGTCACTTGCAGCCATTCATACCGGTAGCCGTCCAACCGATGATGAACTGTTTGCAAATATGGTTCCTGAGGGAGAAATGGTAATTGAGGAAGGTGAAATTCTACCAACTTCAGAGGCTGCGGGCCAACGCCTACCGGAAATAGATGGCTCCGATGAAGCGCCGGAAGGTCCCGGAAGAGGCTCTGCACCTGAACAAAGTGGCCCTGAAGAAGGTGCTCCTCAAGAACAAAACGCGGGGCTACAGCAAACCCTAGCATGCCTTGTGCCGCCAGCAGCACCTGCCAAGACCTTAGAACCTGTTGTTCCAGAAACTGATCGCGAACCAGAGCCCGAACTAGAAGTTGAAGTTACTGCGTCTGAATGGGGAGAAGATACGGCCATTGCGCTGGATATAGATCCCGGCCTTAGCGATGCGGATGGCACTGAAATTTTAAGCATTAAAATAGCCGATATCCCAGCAGGGTCATCGCTTAGTTATGTTGATGATGCAGAAGCCAAACAATCCATTGTAATAGATGGCACAACGGCATCTTTATCAACTGAACAATTGAACGGATTGACGATTACACCGCCGCATAATCTTGATGGCGCATTTGATTTAAATGTGTCTGCGACTTCAACAGAAGCCGACGGCAATGTCATCGAAGTGACTTCTGGAGCGCTGACAGTCAATGTTGCTGCTGTTGCTAGTAATGTGGTTGTTGGAACGCAAGACGCTTTTGGTTCAGAAGATGAAGTGATTTCTTTAGATATTACGACTGCATCTGATGACAATATTACATCTGTTGTCATTTCGGGCGTTCCAAAGGGCGCTGTGCTCAGTACAGGTATCGAGAATGAGGATGGTACGTGGACGCTTACTGTCGATCAATTGGGTGGGTTGACGGTTACTCCTCCACCAAATTCAAGTGATGAATTTCAGTTGAGTGTTGCTGTAACAACAATAGACGGTGCGGATAGTTCAACTGTTAGCGGGACTTTTGATGTGAATGTAACGGGTGATGCGGATACACCTTCATTGAAGTTATTTACTGCATCTGGTGATGATAATTCTGCCATTGCCCTACAAATTAATACAGAACTTTTGGATTTCGATGGCTCTACCCTAGGAACAACTGCATCGAGTGGCAAGGAAGATACCGCTATAGCATTAGATATTGACGTAACTGAACTAGACACTGATGGCTCTGAGACGGTTAACATTACGATTACTGATGTACCTACGGATTCTGTTCTATCAGCGGGCAAAGACAATGAGGATGGAACTTGGACGCTTGAAATTGGTGATCTGGAGGGTTTGACGATTATGCCTTCAGATGGTTCGAACACTGATTTTCAGCTGGGTGTAAGTGTCACGACGTCAGAGAGCAACACAGGAGAGACGAGTACTTCGACAGCGACGTTAGACGTTTCCGTTATTAGTATTGCCTATGCGCCCGAGTTGACCGTATTTCTTGGGGAAGGCGCTGAGGTATCGAGTTCGCTAACACCAGTATCTTATTGGAAACTCGATGAAACTGGCGAAAACGATACACTTGTTGATAGCGTTGGGGATAATGATGGTTCGCCAATCAATAATCTGCGTGATATGGATGGTGGGGAAGGCGGAGATGAAGCCGTGTTAGTTAAAGCTGCTGGGTTTAAGGGTGGTGGAGAAAGAGATCAGGAATACATTGAAGTTGATGATTCACCTGACCTAAAGCCTGATAGTGGTACCTTAACACTTTGGTTTGATGCCGACGATGTTGATGGCTCATTCGCTCTGGCTTCATCAGATGCACAAGGCTCAACAACGGAAGGTGGTTTTAACCTTCGAATTGAGGACGGGCAACTTACCTTAGAAATTGAAGATGAAAATGGCGTTCATCGTATTGAGGGCGGCAGTGTTGATGACGGTGATTGGAATCAAGTTTCTGTTTCTTGGGGCAAAGAAGGAATGCATCTTTATTTGAATGGTGAAGAAGTTGCTTCTGATGAAAGTTTCACTGGCGGCTTGAGCAGGAATGACAATCCGTGGACCTTTGGGGCAACGGCAGGATCTGAGGGTGAAGAAGGTGGGATGTCCGAGTTTTTTGACGGGCACTTAGATGATATTGCAATTTATGACACGCAAATTAGCGACGATCAGGCATCTGACTTGTATGACAGTGGTGTGCAAGACATAATCGACAATGGAGGGGATGTTGATTTTGTACAATTTCCACTCGATGTGATGGCAAGTTTGTCCGACATTGACGGCTCTGAATCTCTGTCAATTATGATTGATGGCTTGCCAGACGGTGGAGCTCTTTCTTCAGGAACGGATAATGGCGATGGGTCATGGTCGGTCGATATAGATGGTCTAGAGGGTCTTACTGTCAGTGTGCCTGTAGGTTCAGATAATTTTGTTATAACCGTTTCTGCTAAGGCAACAGATGAAGGCGGAGATTCGCGAACGGCGACGGAAATTGTTCCTGTTGATGTTGAAGGCGTTGGATTTATTGCTGATGTTTCTGGAACCGCCAGCGATGATACTTTGTCGAAAACTGCTGATGCCGATGTGATTAATTCTGGAGCTGGTAACGATGATATTGATGCCGGCGCTGGGGACGACATCATTATCGTGGGCGACGGTGATGTAACGGTTGCTAGTGGTGACGATGACGATATCATTGATGGTGGTACCAAAAACGATACGATAGATAGTGGCGCTGGTGATGATCTGTTCATTTTTGGTGCAGGCGATGGAAGCGACTATTTTAATGGTGGAGATGGCTGGTCAGATACCGTTCAGTTAGAGGGTGTAGATAGTGGCCCCAGTGTCGATTCTGGATGGGCGCTTCAAGTCGAAGGGGGTATTGGTGATACCGATACAGAAAACGGCATTAAATTTGATGAAGAAGTTGCCGGATCAATCACTTTATCTGACGGCAGTGAATTGACCTTTGATGGGGTTGAAAAGCTTGAATGGTAAACACTTAAACAGCTTTGTGCGGTATGTGTGTGACTATTTGTTGCACACTCGCAGTCCTCCGGCTAAACCTGTGTTCTTTTTAAATGGATTGACGGACCTTCATCAAATGGACAAGCTAATTTATCATATGTGCCGTGCTGACGAGTGGGCGATAGCACAACAGTCGGGTGCCTATGGTGGGTCTTCTCAAGATCAATTTGATGGATTTATTCATTTTTCAACGGCGGCTCAAGTGCGCGTTAGTGCTGCTAAGCATCGCGCCGGGCAAGATGGTTTGGTGCTGTTGAGTGTTGATGTTGGCTCATTGGGAGAGGTGTTAAAGTGGGAAGAATCCCGTGGTGGTGCTTTGTTCCCTCATTTATACGGTGATCTTTCTGTTAGTGCTGTTGTTCGTGTGGAACCGTTGCTTCTTGACCAGAACGGGGACCATATGTTTCCAAGTTCTATTTCCTAATTGAATAAAGGGTTTTCTGTATGAGCGGTTTCTATAACTTTGTTTGGCCCTTTATTAGGCTGATTGATTCTGAAACAGCCCATGTGATTGCGCTTGGTGCCTTAAAGCGCGGCTGGGTGCCCACATCTGTTCCGTTTGAAGATAAACGATTGAATATTAATCTGTGGGGGATGGATTTTGCCAACCCCATTGGGCTTGCCGCCGGGTTTGATAAAAATGCCGTAGCCCCGGATGCGATGCTTCGCCAAGGATTTGGGTTGGTTGAGGTGGGCAGTGTTACGCCCCGCGCACAATACGGTAATCCACGCCCCCGGTTGTTTCGGTTGACCGAAGACCGTGCAGTCATTAATCGCAATGGTTTTAATAACACAGGCATGGACGCCATGTTCGGTCGTTTGAATGCCCGAACAAATAAAGCTAAAGGTTGGGTCGGTGTCAATTTTGGCAAAAACAA
>CALJEW010000238.1 GCA_938074585.1 uncultured Rhodospirillales bacterium
CGATATTGCCAACTTTTTACTTAAGGCCCGTAACGATCACGTTCAATGGAACGTGGGGAGCACCCCGCCGCTCGAAAATTTAGATGATGTGTATGCCGTTCAAGATTTAATCACGAGCAAATTAGGAGCCGATATTCGAGCATGGAAAACGTCTCCACTGGATGATGGTTCTGCCTTTGCCGGGCCGATTTATGCCACCGATATTTTTGAATCAGGAGCCAGAATCCCAGCTTCAAAATTCCATCTGATCGGTATTGAAGGCGAAATTGCGTTTCGCATAAACCGCGATTTACCCGCCCAAGATCAGCCTTACACGCGCGATGATATTCAGGCATCTATCGCTGAAATGATTCCACTGATCGAGCTTGTTGATACTCGCATGGTAGATGGCATGGAACAAGATGCCACATTTAAAATGGCGGATAATCAGTCGAATTACGGAATTGTGATTGGTGCTGCGTCATCTAAAAACTGGAACGATGTAAACGCAACAAAAACTGAAGTTCATTTGACCGTAAATGGTCAAAGTTTATTTTCAGGCACCAGCTCAAGCCCCATTGCCGATATGTTTGATTTAATGGCAGGTACAGCAAACAGCTGCGCTAAATATGACCGCCCGGTTCGTGCAGGCGATATCATTACAACCGGTTCTTGTACTGGAATTGCATTTATTGAGCCCGGATCGAACGTGGTTTTGGATTTTCTTGAGATTGGGCGGGTTGAAGTTTCATTCCCGCAATCCTAACCAGCTCAAGATTGCAATATGCTTTAAAATAAATGACGCAATTTGGTTATTATACGGCAACATGTTTTCGCTGTTTCGCATAAGTCAGAGGATGGTTAACCTGCCCTGCCGCTTACCCCCAGGCACCATCTGACAGGCTCCCTGTAAAACTCGCCGGACCTAAATGGTCTGGCTTTTTTTGTGTTTTTTACAACAAAGGCAAAATGTTATCCACGCCCGACAAAAGGCATGTTTGTAGCCATAATTGTCATGTTCAAAATATTCGCATCCAGCGGCAGGCCCGCCATATGAACGACGGTATTCCCAACGTGATCTACGTCCATGACCGGTTCAGGTTTGATTGTTAAATCAGCCTGTGGGACACCATCAACCATACGCGCCGCCATCGGTGTTAAAGCGTTACCAATGTCGATTTGACCACAAGCAATATTAAACTGTCGACCGTCGAGAGCGATGGTTTTGGTTAAGCCGGAAACGCCATGTTTGGTTGATGTATACGGTGCAGAACCGGGGCGTGGGGTGTGAGCTGAAATAGAGCCATTGTTAATAATGCGTCCACCCTGAGGAGATTGTTCGCGCATCATGTTAAACGCCGCGTGAGCCGTTAAAAACACGCCTGACAGGTTGACATCAACAACAGATTTCCATTGATCAAAGGTCAGGTCACCAAACGTCATACTCGGCACATTTATGCCTGCATTATTGAAAACAACATCAAGTCGCCCATAAGTTTCCTTGATTTTCGCAAAAAGCGCTGCAACAGAATCTGGGTCGCCCACATCAGCAGGAACAGCTAGTGTTCGATCCGGTGTGTTCGCTAGTTCCAATGTTTCGTACAACGGATCCGCGCGGCGTCCCGTAACAATAACTGTATAACCAGCTTTAATCAGCGCCTGAGCCGCTGAACGCCCAACCCCAGAACCACCACCTGTTACCAATGTAATTTTACCTTCTTTGCTCACAATTCATCCCCTGTTTGACTGAAAAAATTTGAATATAGGCTAATATTTAGATAGATGCCTGCGCCGGATTGCAACCCCTATCGGCCCCTATTGTATGCCTGAGGAAAGACCAACTAAATGTTCATGATAGAACCAGAGCTATACATTAATTTTGTGCTGGCAACCGCTGTCCTCATTATAGTCCCTGGCCCCATCGTTACTTTCACGATAGTCAACAGTTTGGCTAATGGCACTAGACAAGGATTGAGAACGGGATTAACACTAGTTTATTCCACGAATACTAAAATAACGCCTCTATAAATCCGGCTCGCCATCTTTAATCCACGTTTGATAATCAGCTTTGGTTTGGTCGTTCGGCGGATAGGTTCCATGGGCTGGCGCACCTTTCGATACTTTCATTTTGGCAAAGCGCTCGAACCGTTCTTGCTCGACCCCATCCCGAGCCACATCAGCAGCTAAGTATTTAGGAACTACAACAACTCCATCACTATCGGCAACGATAATATCGCCTGGAACAACTGAGATTCCACCGCAACCAATTGTGCATTGTACTTCAGCTGGTGCGTGCCCAACCAAACTTGCGGGCCCCGCAGCGCCTGCGCCATACATGCTAAATCCGGATGACTTGCATTCTTCCAAATCCCGAATGCCGCCATCGGTAATTAATCCAGCAACGCCACGGACTTTTAAGCGCTCGATTAAAATATCACCCAGCACAGCAATATCATCCCGGCCGCGCCCATCAACAACCAACACAGCACCTTCCGTGGTCTCTTCAATGGCCCGACGTTGCGCGTTGTTGGGGCTCGATAAATTTTCTAAGGAAACCAAGTCTTCCCGGTACGGTACAAACCGCAGTGTATAAGCTGGCGCAACAATCCGCTTAGCTGGAGTATTTAAAGGCAACACCCCAGCCATCCACGTATTACGAATACCCTTTTTAAGAAGCTGCATAGTGACGGTTGCGACACTTATAGACATTAAGCCATCGCGTGTTTGTTGATCCATTCTCTTATATGCTCGTCCCATTATTTAAGTGAAGTTTTCATGTGTTGTCCAAGTTTTGGCGCTACATTTTTGGCTAGCGTCGTCATTGAGGTTCGCCATAATTCTGGATCATCTGATACATCGTGCCCGGTGATCATCAACGTTCCAAAATGCCCAACAACATCGTGAAACGCAACCAACTGGTCCAAAACCTCATCTTCAGTCCCCAAAATGACTAATTTTTTGGCAAGTTCCATGGCTTCTGCGCGCTCAGACTGTTCGTCGTGCGGGCCAGAAGCGCTACCTTCAGCCAGTTTACGGTGGGTGTTTAAATAATAATAATAATCTGTGAAAACACCGTTGGGATCGTTGACGATGTCTTTGGCTTGTTGGCTCGTTTCTGTTATCAACACGGATCGCCCAACACGCCAAATATCTTGATCAATAGGCGTTCCTAATTTTTCAGCCTCATCCACATAGGTTGGCCAATGGGTGGCAACATCTGCCGCTGGAATGAAGTTACCCGACAATGGAATCCAGCCGCGTCCACCTGCCAGACGGGCCAATCCAGATCGAGGGCCACGCAACGAAATGGCAATTTGCGGATGTGGTGTTTGATAAGGCCGGATCATTTGCCCAACACCAATTTCAGGGATCACATAATCGTCAATCGCAAACTGCCATGTCTCTCCTTTATGGCGGATCGGGGGCTCTTCTTGCCAAAGACGCAATATTGCATCAATAGATTCGACCATAGCGCGCCCACGCGCCGGATGATCTAAGTTATCAAAAATTTCCCAATCGCTTGAAAGCCCGCCAGAGCCAATGCCAAAAATCACCCGCCCCCGGGACAATTGATCCAACAAGGCAACGTGGGCTGCGACCACCGCCGGATGCTGTTGCGGCAAACAAATGACGCCGGATCCAAACATTATGTTCGGGGCCGCATCAACAAGGGATGCATTGAAGATCAATGGCGATGAAATGGGCTCACCAACTGATGTAAAATGTTCCCCCATCCACGCTTCTGAAAAGCCCAGTTGATCCGCCAAAATAACTAATTCACGGTCTTCTTGTAAAGCATCCGTCAAGATTCGGTCAGGTAGATGCACAGGCATCGAAAAAAGGCCAATCTTGAGCATTATTGATTCCTAAAAAAGTGCGTGATACAAAAATAAAATAAATAGTAACATTGCTTAACCCCCAAATCCATGACCTACAGGAGAAAAACCGATGTTAGGCGAATTTAAAGATGGTTTCTAATGTGACGAAGTTACGTACACGGTTTATGGAGCACCATTGTGAGTTGGCTATTGCCAATGTAACAATTGCCAAAAGTTTAGCGGTGCCCCCCATGCAACCAACATGGTCGTTGATCGTGCATCACTAGACGTAAAAGGCTCGATGAGTATTTACGAATATAGCGCAGATAGCGGCAACCAAATGAAGCGCCACTTTTTTGGTAAATGCGGGTCACCTATTTATGGGGAAAGCAGCTGCAATGAAGTTTTGGTTGTTATTCGTGTTGGCTCCCTTGATGAGCCCAGAAACGTCACACCAAGCAATGTAATTTACACCAATAGCACTGTGCATTGGGACTACATGGAAACCGACTGAACATATTCCCTGGAATGATAAAGCGTCAGAATATAACTACGCATTTATTGGAAAATAAGAGATTGGCATGATCTCACTTGACGAGAGAGACCGCGTCCGATAACGTTTTACATTATGATAAATACAACATTAAAGCTTGCGCTCTCACTTATATACCCGGCGCCTTAATGACGCCGGGACGTTTGTGCCTGATTGTTGTTCCCTATATTCGAGTTTTATCATGAGTATCCAAAAAAATAGAGTTGAGCCTGTTACATTACATGCCTTTGCGTGCCTTCTTGGTATGCAACTTTTTGGTCTCCGACTTATCATCGACTGCCGGACCTAGGCGCCCAGCCGGTAGTCGTATTAACGTCGCCCCAATGATAATACATTTCAAATTGTGCGCCTCAATTGAGCGCACTTAAGGAGAAAACAAAATGACTAGCATGGATCCACAAGGCCGCTACCCCGCTTTCAAACCCATCGACATTCCAGACCGCCAATGGCCCAACGCCGTGATTACCAAAGCCCCGATTTGGTGTAGCGTTGATTTGCGCGATGGCAACCAAGCATTGATCGAGCCCATGGGGCTGGACCGTAAAATGCGGATGTTCAAAAAATTGATCGAGATTGGTTTCAAGGAAATTGAAGTTGGTTTTCCAGCCGCATCACAAACCGATTTTGATTTTATTCGCCAAATCATTGATGAAAACTTGATCCCAGATGACCTGACCATTCAAGTTTT
>CALJEW010000239.1 GCA_938074585.1 uncultured Rhodospirillales bacterium
GTTGATCGTTCCTCAAATATCTTCCATCAAGAGAAACACAACAATTGAGCATGGATTGATGTAAGTCGATTGCTGATGGGTGTTTCGTGTACAGTTCAGATAACGAAATGGAACCGGTACGCAGCTCCATTCCAGTAGTTAAAATGCCCAATAGTTGAGGCATGTGCCTGAAGAAATTAGTCGTTTTTCTGGTTTATCTTGAGGGTGTGCAATGCTTAATCTCTGATACAGTCACTAGAATTGAATAGCACTTCTCAAATTCATGCCGATTTGGAATATCTGATAGTGTTGTTATATAATTTGTTGATGAACGATGAATTGAGTAACATAAATAACAATAATTAAAAATCTCCGCCACAATAACGTGGTAGGCGGTTCATTTGAAAAATGGGCAGTGCTGTCAGCTTAAGCACTTTGAAAGGGAGACATTATGAATCAGCAGGAATTTACACGTCGAGTCATGTTGCAAACGATGACGGCAGCTTTAGCCGTTACAGCAACGGGTGGAGTGGGCAGTGCCCTCGCAGCAGATCCTTTGAAACTTTGGACCATTGGCGTTGCCAAAGTTGGTGCTAAAGATTGGAGCGCTATGGCTAAGCAGGCTGGTATAGAGATTGCTTACAGCGCAAAAAGCGCTCGGGCTGATGAGTCTATCCAAAAAATGGTCGTTGGTGACGGATCGAAGCTTTATGATGCGCTTTCTGATAATGGCGGTGGAATGGAGGATGCTTTAGCATCTCAGGGCGCTGTTGTCCCTTTGGACACATCACGTATTCCAAATTGGAAAAACGTACTTCCAATTTACAATGAGGGCGGTTCTGCAGCAGATACGATCCGACATAAGGGTAAAGTTTACGCAATCCCTTATATCGCAAACGCAGACTCATTGGCATATAATCATGAAAAAATTGGTGCCGATTTGAATAGCTGGGAAGCCTTATTTGATTCTCAGTTCCGAGGTCGTGCAGCCATGCAAAATGACTTTGGCCCAACCTTGACCAATACCGCGATTTACTTGAAGCAAAGTGGTAAGCAAGATATTGTCAACCCATCTGACATGACCGCAGTTGAAGTTAGAGGTGTTTGCCAGTTTTTGATTGCCCTTAAAAAGAAAGGTCAGTTCCGAACATTCTGGGATGGTTTCCAAAATGGAGTTGGCTTGCTAGCAAGTGAAGAAGTGCTTGTCTCATCTTGCTGGGAACCCATTCAAATTATCGCAGCCAGAAAAAGTAAACAAGACATCCGTTACGGCACCATGAAAGAAGGCCATCAGGCATGGAACAATATTTTCATGCTAAGTAAGGGCGGCCTTGCGCGCGGTCAAGATCAAGCCTTCTATGACTTAATGAATGTTTATATGTCGACATGGTTTGGCGCGCGTACATTGAAGGGCCTTGGGTTCACGCCTCAAATGCAAGGTGTAAACGAATACGTTGAAGCCAACCCCGATGATTTTGACGATGCAGCCAAAGCAGAAATTGCTGAGCGTCTTAAAAACAAAAAAGCCAGAAATTCTGTAAAAGGTAATTCATGGCAGAACGTATTTCCAACCCACATGCGCGATTACCAAGATTGGTGGGCGAAAGTACAAGCGGCCTAGGTATTGTAACTTGAACAAACACACTTATACCCTGGGCACTAGGCGAGGTGGAAGCAATTCTACCTCGCCCTTTTTCGTGGCCTATCCACGCTTAGGCTCCTTTATATCGAAATGGGTGTTTGCTTTTCCTGTTATATTTATGGGGCTGTTTTTTGCGTTGCCTTTAGCTCTTACATTCGTCTGGAGTGTTTTCGAGCGGACAATGTTTTGGATGAAACCGGCGTTTACGTTATTCGCTTATGAAAACTTTTTCACATCAGCCCGTGTTGATAATTTCTTGGCCTCTATGGGGCATTCGAGTATATCGGTATTGATAGCCTTTATTATTGGGTTCCCCATTGCCGTGTTCGTGCGCCGCCGCGTTCCTCAGGTCGCACAGCACCGCGTTATATTATTATTTATCTTACCGTTTGCCGTATCTGAAATTATTCGAATTTTTGCACTCCGTCCTTTTTTACAGCGCAACGGTCTTGTTAATGACGTCCTTTTGAAAATAGGCGTTATAAATGAGCCGATTACAGCTATCTTATTCACGCCAACGGGTGTGATCATTGGCGAAGTTATGTCCTTTTTGCCGTTTATTGTTTTTTCTGGATTTTTAGCTATGGAGGCAGTCCCTAAATATGTTTTTGAGATTTGTGAAGACTTAGGGGCTGGCCCTATTCATGTCTTTATTGATGTAATTATGCCATTGGCGGCACCAGGTATTTTTGCAGGAAGTTTATTTATTTTTGTTAATGGCTTGGGCGTTGCCTTGTTGCCAAATATTTTGGGCGGGCCGGGTGCCGTGAATGCTGGGCTCATTGCAACGCAAGCCATTAGCGCCCTCGACTTCCCGCTCGCAATGGCCGTTAGCGCAATAATGATGGCGACATTGTTAGGGCTTCTCTATATAGGCCACCGTCTATTTAACCTCACCAGAATTCTCACACCATTAAGTTAATGCCATGAATGATGATTACAGTAGTAAATGGGGATACCGACTAAAGTGGCTTTATACACTGTTAGTCGTTACCACTTTGATGCTTCCTGTTTTTTTCGTGATGTATATTTCATTTAACGAAAACGGTTTCGGTGCGCGTGATTACGATTTCACTTTCGAATGGTATGGGCTTATTTTTTCAGATTTGTTAATGATGGAAGCAATTACAAGCACATTAAATTTATCAGCAATCACCGTCATTTTTGTTGTTCCCATGGGGCTGATTACAGCAAAGCTATACAAAATCACTCAATATCCTTTGGCTGTTATCTCTCTTATGTTGTCTCCGTTATTTGTGCCATCTGACATTCTGGGCGCAGCTCTTTTGGTTTTCTTCAAAAACTTGAATGGTGCCTTCACATTATTTGGTGAATGGGTCGGCGTAAGCTGGTTCGACACTTGGTTTGATTTGGGTTATTTTAGCGCGATTGTAGGGCTTATTATATATACATTACCCTATGTGTTTGTGGTTATTTTAATCACCATGGGAAGGTACCGCAAAGAACAAACGGAAGCCGCTCGCAGCTGTGGGGCCACGGCATGGCAAGCTTTTTGGCATGTTGAGTTCCCACAAATTAAGACGGGTGTTTTTAGCTCATGCGCGTTTACTCTTATTTTGTGCTTCAACGAATACACCCGCACAAGCCTGTTAAAAGGTGGGTTTGATACATTCACTACCGTATTAGTATCTCAGATGTTGAACGAAGGTATGTCTGAACAGTCATATGCAATGAGCAGTCTCGTCAGCTATATTGCAATCGCAATCATAGGCTCAGTCATCATCTTCACATTAGTCCGATCTGAACGTCTTGAACGCATTGCCCGGGCAAAAGCCGAGCCTCTTATGGCATCTTAAGGATTTTTTTAAACACACTTTATGGATTCTAAAATTTATGTCTGAAAAAAATGAAATTGCTGTAGAAGTTAAGGGCCTATCGAAATCATATGGCCCCGTTCAGGCGGTTAAATCCATTGATTTACAAATAGGCATGGGGGAGTATTTTGCCCTGCTTGGCCCTAGTGGTGGAGGAAAAACGACATTATTGCGCCTAATTGGGGGCTTCATTCGACCAACAGAGGGCCAAGTTTTCTTACATAATCAAGAAGTATCCCATTTGCCCCCCAATGCGCGTCCAACATCTATGGTATTCCAAAGTTTTGCTTTGTTCCCTCATATGACGGTTGAGCAAAACGTTGGGTATGGATTGCGATTGAAAAAGGTAGCATCGGATGAAATCAAAGACAAAGTAGCGAACATGCTCAAGACGGTTGGGCTTGATGGTTATGGTGAGCGGATGCCGCACGAACTTTCCGGTGGACAACAACAGCGCGTCCAGCTTGCCCGCTCCTTTGTTCTCGAAACTGATATCCTTCTTTTGGACGAACCCTTAGCGGCATTAGATGCAAACTTACGTCGTGATATGTGCATCGAACTAAAGCGCCTTCAAGAAAAAATTGGAATGACATTTATTCACGTGACCCATAACCAAGAAGAAGCCATGACCGTTGCCGATAACATGGCAATCATTGCGGACGGAAGCCTGGTTGAGATGGGTAAGTCTTCAGATTTATATGAAAACCCCATTCGTCGTTTCACGGCAGATTTTATTGGCGAGAATAATATTTTTGACGGTCAGGTCAGCAAAATCGAAGATGATGTTATCCATGTTGATTTGGGCTCAAGTTCAATTGCGGTCTTATCGCGGGGCCAAAAAACTTCTGTCGGCGACAAAGTTTCTATCTCAGTTCGCTCAGAACTTGCTCGCGCTATTGATACGTCAACATCGAGCACTGAGCCACTTGAAACTCTATCGGGAATTCACCGTGAATCTGTTTATTTAGGGCTTACCACCTCGGAGTTGATAACGCTGGATAACGGACAGGAAGTTTTAGCTCGCCAGATTTCAGATAGGTACGGTGGACACACAATCGCTAATGGCACCTCCATAAACGTTGGATGGCGCCAGCAGGATGGCCGGTTACATATATCGTAGAATCATATTTTCTGTGTTTGGGTGGGCCTTAAGCTGGCTCAACTTCCATATACCAATCAGCAATTTGAAACCCGGTCATGAAGATCGTGTCATCCCGCGCCTTTAAGTCATCGATCATTTTTTGTAGATAATTGATCCGGTGCGGCACCCCAATTAAATGCGGATGCAACCCAATCGCTAATACGCGTGGATTATCACTCAGTTCCTTATCAAAAGCTGCTAGTGTATTGGTGAAGCGATTATACATTTCACTGGTGGCATGCTTTTCGACGGCATAAACTATGCTGTCGTTGACTTCCAAATTATAAGGCATAGCAATCAAGGGGCCGCCTGTTGTTTTCATCCAAACGGGCAAGTCATCAACGATCCAATCACAGACATAATCCAGTCCAAGTTGCTTTAATATATCTGGTGTGTTTTCGGTTTCTTTTAATCCGGGGCTCAACCAGCCACGGGTTTTTGTTCCTGTGAACTTTTCTAAAACGTTAAGGGCTTCTTGAATAAGCCCGACTTCATCACTTTCCGCCTGCATTGATTTTTGGTGCATGGCATGGCCAATAAATTCCCAACCAGCTTCTAACATAGCTTCAGCGCATTCGGGATATGCTTCGATCACACCTGCGTTAATGCTGGTGCTAGCTGGAATATCGTTTGCTTTAAACATATCCAATATACGCGGCATGCCGCTACGCATCCCGTATTCCGCCCATGAATAATTCGGAATATCAGGAAGATTTTCAGCACCATGAGGGGCCGTAATGATTTTGCGCGGCATAGCATGATCGAAGCGCCAGTGCTCAACGTTAACCACCATATGGACGATTAAAGGTCTGCCCGAAGGCGGGGCTAGCTTTTTACGAGAGCTAGACATTTGATATGGAATTCTTGGGTTGGCCATTTGGGCGTCCTTTTATGCTTAGATTAAAATGAGCGAGGCAGCCCAAGAACATGTTCGCTGACATAAGATAGAATTAAATTGGTCGAGATGGGGGCAATTTGATAAAGCCGTGTCTCACGGAATTTGCGTTCCACATCATATTCTTCTGCAAAACCAAAACCACCAAACGTTTGCATACATACGTTTGCTGCTTCCCATGACGCTTCCGATGCCAACATTTTTGCTAGGTTCGCAGCTTCTCCTGCATGCTGGTTTGCATCGTAAAGGTGTATGGCTTTTTGTACCATTAAATCGGCGGATTCCGTTGATGCATAAGCCCGTGCGATGGGAAATTGAATGCCTTGGTTTTGGCCAATTTTGCGCCCAAACACTTCCCGTTCCTTGGCATAATCGGTTGCCTTTTTAATGAACCACCGGGCATCACCAATGCATTCAGCAGCAATCAAAATGCGTTCAGCGTTCATACCATCGAGAATATATTTAAAGCCTTTGTCGATCTCACCAATCAAGGAGTCAGCGGGGATTTCAAGATCATCCAAAAAGACTTCCGTCGTCGCATGATTAACCATGGCGCGCAGGGGTTTTATGGTTAGGCCATTACCAACGGCGTCGCGCATATCGATCAGAAAGACAGACAATCCGTCTGTCCGCTTTTTAACGTCTTCTTTTGATGTTGTCCGGGCCAATAAAAGCATTAAGTCCGAATGTTCGGCGCGCGATGTCCAAACTTTTTGCCCGTTGACAATAAATACATCGCCTTTCCGGACAGCCGTTGTCCTAAGGTTTAGTGTATCTGTCCCGCTTGTCGGTTCTGTAACGCCGAAAGCTTGTAAACGAATTTCTCCGTTAGCGATTTTTGGAAGCCATTTGGATTTTTGCGCATCACTACCGTGGCGTAAAAGAGTTCCCATGGTGTACATTTGAGCATGGCACGCACCACCGTTGGCACCACTTTTGTGTATTTCTTCTAATATAGTGGCCGCAGCATTGATCCCCAAACCACTACCACCGTATTCTTCTGGAATTAAGGCTGCTAAAAATCCAGATTGAGTTAAGGCATTTACGAATGTTGTTGGGTATTCCCGGCCGCGATCTATTTTGCGCCAATACTCACCTGGAAAATCGGCGCATAAGGCTTGAACAGATTCGCGAATAGCTCTGATTACTGGGTCTATTTCGTCATTTTGAGCAGTAGAGGTCATGGAAATTAATACCTAACGTTAATAATTAAATAAATTCTAGGCGTTCATAAGCCTGTAACCAATGAGATAGCTGTGCTACCAGATATAGAGAATTGGCATAAGTCTTTATGGGAGGGCATATTGGAATTCAAACAATTACATTATTTCCGTCACGTTGCAGAACTGGGTAGTTTTTCAAAGGCTGCAGCATTTCTTTCCATTGCCCAGCCGGCACTCAGTCGGCAAATCCGAAACCTTGAAATCGAATTGGACGTCATTTTACTTTATCGCAACGGGCGGGGCGTAACGGCAACTGAAGCTGGAACCGTTTTGCTTGAGCGCTCTAAAGCTATACTAGAACAGTGCGCAAAGACAGTAAACGAAGTCTCATCCATCGGTGGCGCCGTTAGTGGCCGTGTGACACTTGGTTTAACACCGACGGTAAGCCAAGTTCTTATCCGGCCCTTAATTGCGAAATTAAGAGAAGAATATCCAAAGATTTCCTTAGAAGTGGTCGAAGGGTTCAGTGGCCATGTGAACGAGTGGCTGGTTATGGGGCGGCTAGATATTGGGCTATTGAATAATGCCCCTAGGCAAAAGCATTTAGCGGCCGAAGACTTATTGGTTGAAGAATTATTGCTGGTTGGCCCACCGGTGGAAGGCCTTAAGGGAATTCAACAATCAACCCTGAAAAAAGTTCAAAAATCTCCGATGATCCTGCCAAGCCGTCCGCACGGATTACGCGAATTGGTCGACCATGTGACGATCAAGCATGGATTTAGTTTAGATGTAACTCATGAAATTAATTCTCTGAGCACAATCATCGATTTGGTTGAAGACGGAGCGGGATCAACAATGTTGCCTTATGCCGCCGTGTACCGTGAAGTTACAGAAGGGCGGTTATCGGCTTACCGAATAAAAGGCAGGCCTTTTTCACAAACTGTTGTTTTAGCAACCCCAACTCATCGTCCTTTATCTCTTGCAGGGCACCGCGTCCTAGATTGCATTAAACAAGAAGTCCATCTGCTGCATACGGATGGAAAGTGGTTAGGGTCATATCAAAAGACCTAATGCTTATTGGCCGCATAATACATTATATACCGATTGCATTTTCGCCCACTAATAAAGACATTATTTATACTTCAGGTAGAAAATTCTTATTGATTACCCTATCCCCTGTCAAATTACTCATCACAGTGTACGAGTATATTTAAGTACAAGAATAAAGTAGCTTTTGTTGAACCAAAAACAATCGCAAAACTAATAAAGGGTGTGCATAAAATGAAATATGTTCTTCCAGTTATTCAATGTTATGTGTTTCCTTAATCATGATGGATAATTCAACACCTGTTTCAATGTATGGACTTACATAAAACTTTTTATCAACTAGGCTATATTTTGCCACGCCCTTTTGCTTGCAATTCTTGGAGGGTTTCAACCATCTTTACCTTTCCTAATGGTCTTTTAATAAACCATGGGAACAGTCTCTATTATCATTTGTGCAGCAATCGTGGCCTTACAAAATGCACCAAAAAGCCAACCGAATATCTGTGTAAGGAAACTTTGGCAGCACGCCGACGACTGTGGCGACTACGAGGACAGGATTGTATCTGATGCATATACGCAGATGAAGACGATGGCGCATCCTTGTTTGGATAAAATGCGCTTACAAAGTGTGCTAATTCGAAGAACCTCGCGGCGTGTCAAAGCAGCCAGTACCTGACCAACAATAAAATCGACCGAAACAGGTAATGTTAGGCATGACTGGATAAGCTGCTCGCTAAATTCTCATCTCTGAGCATGGAAATCTACCTCATTTTTAAATGCACGAAGACTGCAAAATTGTCATCTAGGAGTGAAAAAAGTGGCCATACATTTGCTTCAGTCAACTATAGGCTGGTGCTCAATTAAAAACTTCTGACATTTGGCATGAAAACAGGGCGTGTTTGAAAACTATCATAAGATGGTTAGGCAAATTTATATTTAGAATAAAAAAAGTGGATATGTTTCTTGCTACCCTACAATTATTGCAACTTTATTTGGATGCAGAACTTGCAAGTCGAGCACCACGATGGTGTCTTGCAAACATCTGTAATCATTGGATAAAGAAGTTGTTGTGCACTTTTTGCAGAAAACGGCGACCCCGCGCACCTAAGTTCGTGGTAAAAAC
>CALJEW010000240.1 GCA_938074585.1 uncultured Rhodospirillales bacterium
CCGCAAGATAGTCATTATCTATTCGAGCGGTTTGTTGGATTGATGGCATAGACCTTAGTATAGATCGGTAGAAAAATATGCCTAAACGCACAGATATTAAATCAATTATGATCATTGGCGCTGGCCCTATCGTAATTGGGCAGGCGTGTGAATTTGATTATTCGGGGGCGCAGGCATGTAAGGCGCTTCGGGAAGAAGGGTACCGGGTTGTTCTGGTGAACTCTAACCCAGCCACCATCATGACTGACCCATCGATGGCCGATGCCACGTATATTGAGCCGATTACGCCGGAGATGCTGGAACGCATTATCGAGAAAGAGCGCCCCGATGCTTTGTTGCCAACCATGGGCGGGCAAACCGGATTGAACGCCGGGATTGCGCTTTCTGAAAACGGTGTATTGGAAAAATACAGCGTCGAGATGATTGGCGCTAAAGCCGAGGTTATCGACAAAGCCGAAGATCGTTTAAAGTTCCGCGACGCCATGACCAAAATTGGCTTGGACACACCGAAAAGTGAGGTCGTTAAAAATCTAGACGAAGCCCGCGCCGCAATGATTGATATTTGTCTTCCGATGATTATTCGCCCTTCGTTTACAATGGGCGGTATTGGTGGCGGCATTGCATATAACAAAGCTGAGTACGAACAAATCGTTGCCGGTGGATTGGTCGCATCGCCTGTCGGCGAAGTGTTAGTCGAAGAATCTGTACTCGGTTGGAAAGAATACGAGATGGAGGTTGTTCGTGATACCAACGACAATTGCATTATTATTTGCTCCATTGAAAACGTCGACCCTATGGGCGTTCACACAGGCGATTCCGTTACCGTCGCCCCGGCGTTGACGCTGAGCGATAAAGAATACCAAATCATGCGGAATGCATCTATTGCGGTGCTGCGTGAAATTGGCGTCGAGACCGGTGGATCGAACGTGCAATTTGCGGTTAATCCAGCAAACGGCCGCTTGATTGTTATTGAAATGAACCCACGGGTTAGCCGTTCTTCTGCATTGGCATCTAAAGCAACCGGCTTTCCGATTGCCAAAGTTGCGGCCAAATTGGCCGTTGGGTATACGCTGGATGAATTAGGCAACGATATTACTGGCGTTACCCCGGCATCGTTTGAACCAACGATTGATTATGTGGTTACTAAAATCCCACGGTTCACTTTCGAGAAATTCCCTGGCACTAACGCTGAATTAACCACCGCTATGAAATCTGTGGGTGAGGGGATGTCGATTGGTCGAACGTTCGCTGAATCCTTCCAAAAGGGTTTGCGCTCTATGGAAACCGATTTGACTGGCCTGAATGAGATTGAGATTGAAGGTGCTGTTATTGGCGGCGTTGTGAATACCAATGCGATTAAAGCCGTGCTGACAGAACGCCGCCCTGAACGCTTCCGCTACATTGCTCAAGCCATGCGGTTTGGTTTGTCGGACGAAGATATCCATAAAACAAGCTTCTATGACCCGTGGTTTATAGACCAGATTCGGGCCTTGGTGGATCAAGAAGAATTGATTCGCAAAAATGGACTGCCGTCGAATACCCAAGATTTTTTAAACATCAAAAAACAGGGCTTTTCCGATGCCCGCTTGGCTGAATTAACCGGCGCGATAGAATACGATGTTTCAGCCAAACGCCGCGCACTGGACGTGAAACCGGTTTATAAGCGCGTTGATACTTGCGCCGGTGAATTTGCCTCGCAGACATCCTATATGTATTCAAACTATGAAGGTGATGGCGTCAGCCCGGCTGAATGTGAAGCCAACCCGACAGGTCTCAAGAAAGTCGCGATCTTGGGTGGTGGACCGAACCGCATTGGCCAAGGTATTGAGTTTGATTATTGCTGTGTCCACGCGGCGTATGCGCTAAAAGAGGCAGGCTATGAAGCGATTATGGTCAACTGTAATCCAGAAACCGTTTCTACAGATTATGACACTTCGAATCGTTTATATTTTGAGCCATTGACCGAAGAAGATGTTGTTGAGTTGGTTCAGGTTGAGCAATCCAAAGGTGATTTTTTGGGCTGCATCGTGCAATTGGGTGGACAAACACCGCTTAAATTATCAAAAGCCCTAGAAAACGCTGGTATTCCGATTTTAGGCACAAGCCCCGACGCCATCGATTTAGCAGAAGACCGCGAGCGTTTTCAGAAACTGCTTCAAGAGCTGAAGTTATTGCAACCTGAAAACGGCTTGGCGCGCTCAAACGAAGAAGCTGAAGTTGTGGCTGCGCGCATTGGCTATCCGTTGGTTATTCGTCCGTCCTACGTTTTGGGCGGTCGGGCCATGGAAATTGTCCACAATATAGGTGCCCTGCGCCGCTATATGTCAGAAGCCGTTCAAGTTTCAGGCTACAGCCCTGTGTTATTAGATAGCTATTTGCAAGATGCCATTGAAGTTGATGTTGATGCCATTTCTGATGGCGAAGATGTTTATGTGGCGGGTGTTATGCAACACATTGAAGAAGCGGGTATTCATTCCGGCGATTCGGCTTGTTCATTACCCCCCTTTTCATTGTCCGAACAGATCATTGCAGAAATGCGTCGCCAAGCGGTTGCTTTGGCCAAAGCGCTTAAAGTAATTGGTTTGATGAATATCCAATTTGCGGTTAAAGGCGAGACGGTTTATATTATTGAAGTCAACCCAAGGGCCAGCCGTACTGTACCGTTTGTAGCCAAAGCGACAGGAATACCAGTTGCCAAAATTGCGGCGCGGGTGATGGTCGGTGAAAAGTTAAATAGCTTTGATTTGGGCAGCCATGCCAAACAAAAACACGTTGCAGTTAAAGAAGCCGTGTTCCCGTTTGCTCGGTTTCCGGGTGTTGATATTATTTTGGGACCTGAAATGAAATCAACCGGCGAAGTGATGGGGCTTGATGTTGACTTCCCCCGTGCTTTTGCGAAAGCGCAATTGGGTGCGGGTACGATATTGCCACTTAAAGGCCGGGTGTTTATTTCTGTCAAAGATCGCGATAAACCCGCTGCTGCCAAATTGGCAAAGCGTTTGGGTGAATTAGGCTTTAGCTTAATGGCAACGGTCGGTACTCAAACCTATTTGTCAGAACA
>CALJEW010000241.1 GCA_938074585.1 uncultured Rhodospirillales bacterium
CACAAGCGATCTCAATAACTTGAGCCCCTGACAATTTAGCAACATCTTTGGCTGATTTTTGAGCGGCATTTTTATTGATATCTAGCAGTGCAATTTTTGCACCAACACCAGCCAGAGGGCGGGCAAACGCACCACACAAAACACCAGCTCCGCCAGTGATTACAGCAATTTTTCCATTTATATCATCGAAGCTGGATTGGGTAGTGGTCATAAAGGTAGGTTCCTATTATTGGTCTAAATAAATTTCAGCAGGGGTGAAGGCTCGATCTTGTAGACGGGCAGTTTCAGGCAGAATTAGCGTACCATTATGACTGGTCAGCCCCTTTGCTAGCCACGGTTCTGCCTTGCATGCTGCAATCAACCCATTATCTGCAACCAAGCTGACAAACGGTAAAATGGCACGGCTGTATCCGGCGGATGCGGTGGCGGGAACAGCGCCCGGTATATTGTCGACACAAAAATGACGGATACCGTCCACTTCATAAATCGGATCATCCCATGTAGTCGCCCGGCATGTCTCAACGGCGCCTGCTGTATCGCATGAAATATCAACAATTGCTGCCGTTGGCTTAAGCTTCGCTAACATCTTGCGGCTAATTAAATGATCGTCCCGATGTTTGGGCCACATAACACAGTTTACAATCAAATCTGCATCGGGCAAATGGGCGCTTAAATTAGCAACATCATCGGATTTATAGTTAAAGCTGGCCCACGTCAGGGCCGTTGATTTTTGGGTGCGCGATACAATATCTAACCCTGTCACGAAACAACCCAAACGGAGCAAGGTCCGCAAACATCCTTGCCCAACAGCACCCAAACCAATAACTACAGCTTTTAGAGCTGGAGCGCCAAAATGTTCCATGAAATGCCGTCCGGTGCCGTTGTGCGGGGTCATGCACATGCGCACCCCCTCAAATGCCCCAATTTCGCCAGCTAGTGGACAATTGGGTGACCCGTCTTCGTGGGTCTCTTCGGCTGAGACGCTGGCGATTTTTTTATCAATTAATACATTCGTCAGCTCAAGGTTCAAGGCAGTATGCAAATTGGTGTAAATAATATGATCAGAGCGTAAAAAACCATATTCTTCGGGCATGACCTCTTTGACTTTGGTGACCATTTCCGCGTTTGCAAAGACCGTTTTTGCGAACTCCACAATCTCAGCCCCTGCATCCGTATAGGCTTGATCCGTTGCTCCAGATGCTAAGCCTGCTGATTGCTCTACCACAACTCGGTGTCCCTTTGATGTCAGGGTTGAAACATGAATTGGCATCAAGGCAACGCGGTTCTCTTGCGTCTTGATTTCTTTTGGGATACCTATATCCATTTTGGCCTCATCTAAATTCGTCAGAAGACCGAATATCATCGATATCGATTGTTACTTGTTCATAAGGAGAAAACCCGTGGCGTTGATAGTTGTGAATGGCTGCGGGGTGATCTTCGGTGCAGGTGTGAACAAATAGGCGTTTTGGGCTATAGCTCCAAGCCTGATTGATCATACAACGTAGGAAGTAACTACCTAGCCGTTGACCAATAAATTCTGACATTAAACCAAAATATGCAAGCTCAATTTCGTTGCCACATCTACGATCTAATTCACCATAGCCAGCCGGTACACCGCCGACATACAACACATAAATTTCGACCCTTGGGTTGAAAATTATGACTGATAACTCATCATCAGACATAAGCCTGCGTTCCCACCACAACCATTCTTGACCGATGGTATTATACAAATAACGATAAAACGATAAGGTTAGTTTTTCAGCACGCAACAGCGAAATTTCTTTAGCGGGTAGGGTAGGCGCCGGCGACGTCGGCCGTTCCATCATCTCAAGATACGTGATAACAGATGTGATTTTTGTTGGCGCCGAGGCCATGTTGAAGGCTCCTAATAACAGCTTTTACACTTATTCACCTTGATCAACAGGTGTGTCTGGGTGATCACCCCATTCGGACCATGATCCATCATAAACGGCAGCATTTTCATGCCCAATTAAAAACAACCCAAAGGCCAGAACACAAGCCGTTACCCCAGATCCACACGATGCGGTAATGGGCTTTGTTAAATCAATTCCGGCTTTGTCGACAGCTGCTTTAATTTCATCGGCTGAACGGTAGGTGAAATGTTCTTTAGGGTTCATAAAGCTGTTGAACGGAAGGCTCATGCTGCCCGGAATATGGCCAACTTTGGCGCTAGGTCGGGGCTCAGGTTCTTCGCCCTTGAAGCGTCCGGAAGACCGCGCATCAATGACTTGTTCTTTACCGGTCTCAATATTTGCAATGACTTGCCTGACCGAACGGACAAGCGTGTTGTTCATGCGCGACGTAAAATGACGATCCCGCTGGGCGGGTTCAGTGTCTTCAATGGGGTGCTCTTCTGCTAACCATTTAGGCAATCCACCATCAAGCAAACAAACATCGGTATGCCCATATAAACGAAACATCCACCAAACCCGTGCAGCTGCTAAAAATCCACCATTGGCATCATAAACAACGATCTTATTGCCATTGCCTAAGCCCAATTTCCGGACCTTAGACGCGAATCTTTCGGGAGGTGGGATCATGTGGGGCAGGGGGTTTGTTTTGTCTGCAATGTCGTTAATATCAAAATAGACTGCACCCGGAATGTGTTGCTCGTTGTATTGTGCGCGGCCATCTTTGCCCTGACCTGGCATATAAGAGGTCGCATCAACCATACGAATGTTTGGTGAAGACAAGTGTTCAGCAAGCCAATTAGTTGAAACCAAAGCATCGGGATTTGTATATGTCATATTTTATTACACCAACCATTTCGGCGTCGGCAGTTCTTTTTCAGACAGAAACGCCGGATTAAAGAGTTTTCCTTGATACCGTGTGCCATAATCACACAGTATTGTGACGATGGTATGCCCCGGTCCTAATTCTTTGGCAAGTCGTACGGCACCAGCAACGTTAACGCCACTGGATCCACCAAGGCAAAGGCCTTCATTTTGAAGCAAATCAAAGGCCATTTGAACTGATTCTTTGTCCCGAATCATATACGGTTTATCGACCACAACCCCTTCTAAGTTTCCGGTAATCCGGCCTTGCCCAATACCCTCTGAAATCGATGATCCTTCTGTCGGCGCAAGCTCTCCTTTGGCAAAGTAATTGTACATCGATGCACCTTCAGGGTCTGCCAAACCGATGATAATGTCTGGTTTAGATGATTTTAAATACATTGAACATCCAGATAAAGTGCCACCCGTACCAACGGCACAAATAAACGCATCCACGTTCCCATCCGTTTGGCGCATAATTTCAGGGCCGGTGCCATCAATGTGGGCTTGGCGGTTTGCTGTGTTGTCCCATTGATTGGCATATAAAACCCCATTGGGTTCCGTAGCCGCTAATTCTTTTGCGGTTCGTTCGGCCACATGCACGTAATTTTTGGGGTTTTTGAAGGGCACTGCTGGAACCTCAATCAATTCAGCTCCACACAGCCTCAACATTGATTTTTTTTCTTCACTTTGCGTTTCAGGAATTATTATTTTTGTTTTATACCCCATAGCATTAGCGCATAATGCTAATCCAATTCCTGTGTTACCTGCTGTTCCTTCAACAATTAATCCGCCGGGCTTTAAAGCGCCACGTTTTTCAGCGTCGCGGATCATAGATAGGGCGGCGCGGTCTTTAACTGAACTTCCGGGGTTCAGAAATTCGGCTTTACCTAAAATTTCACAGCCTGTTTCATCAGACAGTTTGTTTAAACGTATAAGGGGGGTGTTACCAATTGTATCAACAAAGCCACGACGGATATCCATGCGTATGTTCCTAACACTGAATTTTAGTCTGATTATATATCAATTTATAGATATAACCCAATAATCCACTTAACAAGCGTGTAGTATGATTTTATTTGCCAGAACCTATCCATTTCTGGCGTAAACAGGGGTGGTGGTGCCTAATCCAAAACATGGCAATGAAGACTGTTGAATTTATAAATTTACCATCATGAAGCATTCTAAGAGCGTCATCAACATTAACCTTAAACACACGAATATCTTCGTCTTCGTCAGCCAACTATGAACGCCACTAGCAGTGCTGGCATCAATTTTTCCACAACACAAGATCGCTATTTCACTTGTACAACCGGGTGAGGTAAAATATTTCTGGATTAATTAAATGTCTTTAATTTTACATCCGGTTTCTTCAACCGCTTCGCGCCTGGGGACGTCTAAAGGTTTTTCGCCATATTCAATGATTCCGGCAACGACTTCGATCAGCCACAGGGAACCTTTTTCAATGTCATACCAGCGCGAAACTAGTGCTGCAAAGGCACCTTGTCGAAGCTGCTCTAGAAACACCAACTGATCCAGGTCGAGGTCAAATAGCAAACAACAGGATGCATGACCATGTTCTAAAACTTCATTACTAATTTCGCCACCTCAGCCGCCTTCGAACAAACGATGCTTGAATATGTACTCATCAACTTGGAAGAAGCCTTTAAAAAGGGTTTTTTTCGACACAACTTCGAAGTCTTTGGCATCCATTGCTGGTTCGTTTTTCTTGTGTTTCATTCTATAAATTGTCTCGGATTTTACTACATTTGCCCAGTGTGTGGATGTGTGTTG
>CALJEW010000242.1 GCA_938074585.1 uncultured Rhodospirillales bacterium
AACCAAAATCACGGTCACTTAAAAAGGGGTACACCCATGCGTAATTTGTATATTGCAACACTAGGCGTTACCGCGATGACCGTCACGTCGATTGGGACAATTTTTGCAGCAGAAGACTATGGTAAATATCAAGTTGAAGACCGTCGCAGTGGCTACACCTATGCAGCAAAAGAAACACAGGCTATTCAAGACGATAATTTTGAAAACCCGGCGATGCTTTGGGTTGATGATGGAAGCGTTCTTTGGGAGCAAGTGGTAGGTGAAGCCGGAAAGTCATGTGCGTCCTGCCATGAAGATGCGGCTGACAGCATGAAGACGACGGGAGCCGAGTATCCAAAGCACAATGCCAAACTTGGCAAAATGCAGAACTTGGAACAACGCATCAATCAATGCCGAACTGAAAACATGAAGGCCAAACCCTTCAAGTATGAATCAGCTGAAATGTTAGGAATGACAACGTTTGTTCGTCATCAGTCGAATGGTCAAGCTATGAGCGTTAAAGTTGATGGCGAAGCTGCACCGTTTTTCAAAAAAGGTGAAGCCTTTTACAATCAACGTCGTGGACAGCTAGATATGTCTTGCAAGAATTGTCATGACGACAATGCTGGCAACATGGCACGCGCTAACTTGCTCAGTGAAGGCCAAAGCAATGGATTTCCAACGTACCGGCTTAAGTGGCAAAAACCCGGATCGATACATCGTCGTTTCCGCGGCTGTAATAAAAACATTAGGGCAAAACCATTTGGTTACGGCTCTGACGAATATGTGAACTTAGAACTTTACGTCGCTTGGCGTGGCCGCGGCTTACCGGTCGAGACGCCCGCCGTTCGGAATTAGAACGTGAACTAAAAGACATAGGGGATGCGTACGCCGCATCCCCTTTTGTTTGCACACGCCTTAAAAAGATACCTAAATTTCGGAGACTAATTGAATGATGGATCGTCGGCAGTTTTTTCAAGTTGCAGCAGCAACTGCAGCCCTAACCGGTGCCTCAAGCGGCTACTCAAGCGTTGCAGCCAAGCAAAGCCTTAGCCAAAAAGATCTATTGAAATTTAATGCCAAAGGTCAAGTAACGCTGCTAAACTTTACCGATTGCCATGCCCAATTAGCCCCTATTTATTTTCGTGAACCATCAGTTAATTTAGGCGTTGGTGAAGTCAACGGATTACCGCCGCACTTAACCGGCAAAGACATGATTGAACGCTTCAAGCTCGAGATTTCATCACCTGAAGCCTACGCACTGAGCAGCCACGACTTTTCAGCACTGGCCCAAACGTATGGCCGGGTTGGCGGCATGGACCGTATGGCAACATTGGTCAAATCGATCCGCGCCGAACGCCCAAATAATACGTTGTTATTAGACGGTGGCGACACGTGGCAAGGATCTTACACCGCACTTAAAACAAACGGCCAAGACATGGTCGACGTTATGAACAACTTGGGCGTTGAAGCGATGACCGGGCACTGGGAATTCACCTACGGAACAGAGCGCGTTCAAGAACTGATCGAAAGCTTAAACTTTCCGTTCTTAGCCGGCAATATTATCGACACCGAGTGGGAAGAAAGCGTTTTCCCATCGTCTCAGTTTTTTGAGAAGGGGGGCATTAAAATAGCCGTTATTGGGCAAGCTTTCCCTTACACCCCTGTTGCCAATCCACGTCACATGATCCCCACTTGGTCGTTTGGTATCCGTGAAAAATTGATCCGTGAAAACGTCAAAAAAGCACGCGAAGAAGGCGCTGAACTGGTTGTTCTTTTGAGCCACAATGGATTTGATGTTGACCGTAAATTGGCATCCCGCGTTGAAGGTATTGATGTTATTCTAACGGGTCACACCCATGATGCTTTACCGGAAGTCATCAAAGTCGGGAATACGTTGTTGATCGCATCGGGTTCTCACGGCAAATTTTTAGCAAGATTGGATTTAGACATTAAAGGCGGGCGGGTTGTTGATTACGAATTTAAATTAATTCCGGTCTTTTCAGACGTCATCACACCGGACCATGAAATGGCTTCGATAATTGATAAAATCCGGGCTCCTCACAAAAAAGAACTGGATACAGTTCTGGGCACCACAGATAGCACCTTGTATAGGCGTGGAAATTTCAACGGCACCTTCGATGATTTGATTTGTCAGGCCTTGCTTGAAGAACGCGATGCTGAAATTTCTTTATCGCCGGGCTTCCGTTGGGGCTCTAGTTTACTGCCAGGTCAAAACATCACAACGGAAGACGTGTTTAATCAAACAGCCATCACATACCCCAAAGCCTATCGAACAGAAATGTCCGGAAAACTGATCAAAGATATTTTGGAAGACGTTGGCGATAACCTGTTTAATACAGACCCCTATTACCAACAAGGCGGCGATATGGTTCGGGTTGGTGGTATGTCTTACAGCATCGACATCAACCAATCTATTGGCAACCGGTTTAGTAATTTAACATCGCTGAAAGATGGTAAGCCGATTGATCCGAATAAAAACTATGTTGTCGCTGGATGGGCTTCTGTTAACGAAGGAACCGAAGGCCCACCGGTTTATGATTTGGTCAGTGATTATATAAAAAAGAAAAAAACAGTCATGGTTCCTGAAAACACAAATATCCGAGTTAAGGGTGCTTAAAGGCTCATAAAATGGACGCAATGGATATCACATATGGCGGCGCATTGTTTGCCGGGATTTTGAGCTTTTTGTCACCCTGCGTGTTACCATTGGTGCCGCCGTATTTATGTTTTTTAGGTGGCGTAACATTAGATCAAATCACCGATGAAGGAGGTATTGACCCAGCCATATCGCGCTGCGTCTTTATTTCAGCACTTGCGTTTGTGTTAGGGTTTTCGACTGTATTTATCGGCCTTGGGGCGACGGCCACAACCTTTGGCCAAGTGATTGCAGATCAGATTGCAGTATTATCTAAAATTGCAGGCGTTGTTATCATTGTCATGGGCCTGCATTTCATAGGCGTGTTTCGCATCTCAATGCTGTTTCGCGATGCCCGCTTTCATATGCAATCAAAACCAGCCGGATTAGTGGGCGCTTACGTCATCGGGCTCGCTTTTGCTTTCGGATGGACCCCCTGCGTTGGCCCTGTATTGGCGGCAATTTTATTTATTGCCGGAACGGAAGACAGCATATTTACCGGTGTTCGATTGCTAGCAATTTACTCAACAGGTTTGGGCATTCCGTTCCTTCTCGCCGCCCTTGCCGCCCGCCCGTTCATGAGGTTCATGGCAAAATTTAAACGCCACATACCAAAAGTTGAAAAATTGATTGGCGCCCTATTAGTTATTACCGGCGTGCTGTTTGTTACCGATTCAATGAACGTCATTGGGTCTTGGTTACTAGATTTGTTCCCCAATTTAGGTAAAGTTGGTTAACCCCAATCACCCATAAAAAGGATCTGCAAATGATTACAAGACGGAAATTTAGTCAGTATGCTTTGGCTGGTGTTGCCACAAATATTCTGCCCCAGGCAGCATTTGCGGTAAAGGATTTAAAAGCTGTGTTACGCGAAGATGGGACCTATACGCAATCTTGGTTTTTGGAAAGCTTTTTAGATCTAAACGATGATCTGGCCGAAAGCCATGAACAAGGAAAACGCTTGGCTATCATGTGGGAACAAGTCGGCTGTTCTTATTGCCGTGACACCCATTTGATTAACTTTGCACAACAAGAAGTGCGCGACTTTGTCGAAAAACACTTCAATATCATTCAAGTTGATATTCACGGAATGCGCGAAATGATCGATTTCGATGGCAGCGCACAATCTGAAAAAAAACAGGCCCAGAAAAATCATGTTCGGTTCACCCCGACCTTACAATTCTATCCAGAAACACCCGATGAAGTTGGCACTAAATCAGGAAAAGCTGCTGAGATTTTGCGGATGCCTGGTTACTTGAAACCTAAAAGCTTTTTATCTTTATTCCAGTACGTTCAAGAAAAGGCCTATGAACAAACCCCGTTCAAAACATATCTGAAATCTAAACATCAAAAATCCTAAATAAGTCCTATAATTTCTGCAAAATGAACTCAGAACCTGTTGATAATATATATTTATTGAATATGATTATTTTATAAAATACAAATCGTGAGATTTCGTTTGGGAGAACAGATAATGGCGACAAAAAACCCTGAGCTACCGGTTGAGACACCTCTTAATCGCCGCAATTTCTTAAAAGGCAGCGCGGCCTTAGCCGGTGGCGTTGCAGCTAAAGCCGTTCCAACCATGGCATTGGCTGGCAATCCAGAAAACCTTCCACCAAATGTGCCTTCTTGGTCGCAAGGGTTGGGTGATGGCGTTGACATAACTCCCTACGGCATGCCTTCTGAGTTCGAGCAAAAAGTTGTTCGGCGCACGGTTCCATGGTTAACTGCAACACCAGAATCTTCTGTCAGCTTCACCCCACTTGCTGATGTTTATGGCATCATCACTCCAAATGGCCTGCATTTTTGCCGCCATCATGGTGGCGTTGCAGGTATTAATTCTCACGATCACCGCCTCGTCATTCATGGCCTTGTTGATCGCGAACTAATTTTTACCATGCACGAAGTCAAACGCATGCCATCGGTAAGCCGCATTCATTTTTTAGAATGCGCCGCAAATGGAGGCATGGAATGGCGCGGTGCACAATTAGAAGCCGTGCAATTTACCCACGGCATGATCTCATGCTGCGAATGGACCGGCGTTAAATTATCAACCCTTTTAGACGAATGCGGCATCAAACCCAAAGCCAAATGGTTGTTGGCTGAAGGTGCGGATGCATCTGGTATGACACGCTCCATCCCGATGGATAAAGCCCTTGACGATTGCATGGTTGTATACGCTCAAAATGGGGAAATGCTGCGCCCCGAACAGGGTTATCCGTTACGCCTATTTGTTCCCGGTTGGGAAGGCAATATGAGCATTAAATGGTTGCGCCGGATTGAAGTAGGTGACCAGCCTTGGCACACCCGCGAAGAAACATCCAAGTACACAGATTTGATGCCTACGGGCAAAGCGCGCCAGTTCACATGGTTCCAAGAATGCAATTCAGTGATAACATCGCCCAGCATGGAAAAGCCGATCAACGGCAAAGGGTTCGTCGAAATACAAGGCCTATCATGGACCGGACAAGGTAAAATCAAGCAAGTCGATGTCTCAGTTGATGGCGGCAAAAACTGGCACCCTGCACAAATTGACGGCCCCGTATTTGACAAAGCTTTAACCCGCTTCCGCCTGCCATGGAAATGGGATGGAAAAGCAGCGCTTCTGCAAAGCCGGGCCATTGACGAAACTGGCTATGTACAACCCAATTTTTCTGAATTACGCGCGTTACGTGGCGAATGGTCGATTTATCATAACAATTCAGTCCACACCTGGAAAGTTAACACAGGCGGAGATGTCGAAAATGTCCAACTTTCTTAAAAATATTCTTGGAATCAGTTTCGCAGCCCTTATGTCTGCATCATCTACAACCACAACGGCTGGTGAACGCCTTGGTATCGGTAGCCCCGTATCTAAATCCGTTATTGCCGGTTGGGATATTGATGCACGCCCTGATGGCCATGGCTTACCCAAAGGCAGTGGAACTGTTGAAAAAGGCGAAGAAGTTTATTTGGAGCAATGTGCAGCTTGCCACGGTGAATTTGGCGAAGGTGCGGGTCGTTATCCGATATTAATGGGCGGGTATGACACTCTAACCACAGTAGACCCACAAAAGACCGTGGGCAGTTATTGGCCTTATGCAACCACCCTTTATGACTATATCCGCCGCGCCATGCCCTATGGCAACGCACAAAGCCTTACAACGGACGAAGTTTATTCTGTTAGTGCTTATGTATTGTTTATGAACGATATATTGGAAGAAGACGCGACTTTGGATGCTCTACGTTTGGCGGCCATTAAAATGCCGAACCGCAACGGCTTTATTTTACCTGACCCACGGCCGGACATAAAAAAGACGGCTTGTATGAAAGATTGCAAAACCGGAATCGAAATTAAATCTTTCGC
>CALJEW010000243.1 GCA_938074585.1 uncultured Rhodospirillales bacterium
ATCAACCAAAGCATCAACACTAAAATGACCATCTTGGCCTTTCCGTATCACTGTCGTTTGACCCACATTTTGTGCTGAATTGGGTATAAGTTCGCCAATTAGACGACCAAATACACTCGATGCCTCATCCCTATATGCATACCCAACGAACAACACAAACCCTAAACCAAGCCATATTGCGGCGCTTTTTAGGGCCTGACTGCTATTAATTTTTGAATAAAGTATCGATGGAATTAAAAAGATGGAAAGCAAAAGTGTGGCATGAACAAGTCTTATTTGATTGTTTTGGTTGTGCAAAACTTCCGGGTATTGAATTGCCAAATAAACAAATAAGCAGAACACAATAATAACGACGATAAAAGCAACAACGTTACGTTTTGATGGGAAGCTCAAGTCCCCCAGCCTGCACCAGAATTTGGAGGTTCGTTACTCGGTTCACCATAATAATGACCATGTAGAGCCACATATACGGCCCGAATGGAACCAATCAAAATAATCCCTGCCGTTGCATTCCATATAAATTCTAACACCGTCCATTTTTCTGGAAATTGAGAAAATCGCTCGAGTTCAGAAATCTCTATGCCAAATAGCCAAATAAGAGCCATAGCACACACACTGCCAATCAAAATGGAACTGCAAAATATTAAAAAGAGGCTTGGATTATTCATCAGCACTAGGATCTTTCCTTATAACCTTCGACAAACAGAACTTTGTCTGTTTCTAACTCACACATCAACTTAAATTTCTTTCGCCACATTTATAGCCTCCGTTCTAGCACTTAGATTTACAATCCCCGTTAGCACCGATGGCGACTGTGCATTTGGGCACTCCAAAAAGACAGCACAATCAAGCCAACAAGAAGTCGCCCAAGGCAAAATACAGCAAACACCAAAACCTTCCAGCAGCTAACAGGCTGATTTACACTGGTATAGGTTGTGCTATGCACCAGCTCTTATCGGTGATCTAAAGTCCAGTAGATTCGTCGACGTTAAGCATCAAATTGAGATTTTGCACGGCTTGACCGGAAGCCCCTTTGCCCAAATTATCAAGCAATCCAGCAACAACGACCTGCTCACTGCTAGCATCCCTAAACACATGCAAACGCAACTCATTGGTGTTGTTAAGACCTTCCGGCTTTAATTTTGACAATTCCTGTGTTTCAGATAAGGGAGCAACAGATACAAAATTTTGTCCATCATAATGATCAGACAAGGCTTGATGCACATCTTTGGCTTTAAAGTTGCCCGGCATTGACCACAGCGGTAACGGGATTTGAACAATCATCCCTTGTGCATACCGCCCAACGCTTGGAACGAACAAAGGGGAATGGCTGATACCACTCCAGTGGGTGATTTCAGGCAAATGTTTGTGATTTAAGGCAAGGCCATAGGCAAAGAATGGCGTTTCAGTGTATGCCGCATTCTCTTTGTCTTCAAAAGTTGCAATCATCGCTTTTCCGCCACCCGAATATCCAGAGATAGCATTGATAGTTACAGGCCAATCTGTTGGCAAAATACCTGCATCAACCAAAGGATGAAGGATCGATATGGATGTTAGGGCGTAACAACCAGGATTAGCAACCCGTTTGGCTTTTGCAATTTCGGCTGCTTGGGTTCTGTTGTATTCAGGAAACCCGTAAACCCAACCATCCGCAATCCGGTGCGCTGTTGAGGCATCAATCAGGCGTGCATTGGGGTTTGTGACCATAGATGCGGCTCCAATGGAGGCATCGTCCGGTAAACACAGTATTGAAATATCGGCACGGTTTAGCACTTCGGCTCGCTTAACGGGGTCTTTCCGAACGGCGTCATCCAAACGTAATAGTTCTATATCCGACCGCCCTTCTAAGCGCGATTTAATTTGTAATCCGGTTGTTCCCACGTCGCCGTCGATAAAAATTTTTGCCGTCATTATAATGCTCATTTAAAAATCATTGTTATTAAAACTGAGAATACGGCTAATTGCCACTTTGGCAATCGCATTGCTCAACAAAATATTTATCTAGCGCTTTTCCTTTTATGTTTATTCCATTACATTTTTTGAGCTGGTTTTAAATTAAGGATGCAAAGTGAATGTCGACAGACAAACTTACAGAAAACCAAGTTAAGCAATATAAAGATGACGGTTTTGTTATTATCCCATCAGTTCTAAATACTGCTGAAATTTCAGAATTACGCCGTATTACAGATGTTATTTGTGCCGGTGCAAAGGGCATGATCCAAGGCGATGATGTATATGATTTGGAAGACACACATACTCCTGAAAACCCTCGGGTCCGTCGCATTAAAAAACCATATTTGGTACATGAATCCTTCGCAAAATTGATCCGGGATGAACGTATTTTAGAGCCTCTTCGTCAATTACTTGGGCCATCAATAAGGCTCAATAATAATAAATTGAATTTAAAGGCTAAAGGTTACGGAGCCCCAGTTGAATGGCATCAAGATTGGGCCTTTTATCCCCATACGAATGATGATGTGATTGCTGTTGGTGTCTTATTAAATGACGTGACGGCCGATAATGGCCCACTTAATTTTTTGCCAGGTTCACACAAAGGCCCCACATATAACCACCACGATGATGGGTATTTTTGCGGAGTAGTCGATATTGATAAAGAAGGAATT
>CALJEW010000244.1 GCA_938074585.1 uncultured Rhodospirillales bacterium
GGACAATTGAAATAGCACCAAGGACGTGAATGAACAGCAAGGAGAAGTAAAATATCCGTACTGTGCCATCTCCGCCAAATTTTGCAAAACCAGAATTTAATTTATATGTAACGTACCCAACAAGAAAAAATGCAGATATGACAACAGCAGTTAGCATGCAGAGTTTGTGCTTTTCCTGATTACCAGCGCGAATAAAGTGATAACCAAGCAGCAAAAAGAAAACCGACAGGGCGTTTAAGACCGCATTCAGGTGCGTAATGTCTTGAATTTCAAACATATTCATATGTTTAGGACACTTTAAACATAATTGATACGTACATTAAGATTGCTGCTGCAGCTAAAATACAGCCAACCAAAACATTTTTATTCATATTAATTGCGTCCTTAATTGACTTTGTTTAAAATCTTGTAACTGATGGAGCGTATGTAGTCCCAGATACAAGGTTTTGCAACTAAATATCTTGATTTTAGCCTGCAATTATGACAAGCCGTATGACTACAATACGTCGGCCAAAACGCACTTAAATAGGAAGGAGTTGCATTGTATTGTATCGAACCTGCAAACCTTGACTTGCAACATTGCAAAGGTGCCATTAGAAAGATCAAACCGTGCGGGCTTTGTTGCGCGCGCCAAGAAACTAAATATGTTTTTATACGGCAAATATTCGGATGGAAATAATGCTGAAAAGATTATTAGCTTTGATCCCAGTGGGACTTACAGTTCTTCTTTCGGGTCAAGCAGTGGCAGACGTAGATATGCGTTCCAAGCCATGGCAAATGTGGCTTCAAGAGCCAATGTCGCCAACGGCGGTTCTAGTTCACGACCTTAACCTATATTTATTGATCCTTGAGACAGCGATTGTTATATTTGTATTAGCTTTGATGGGTTACATCTTGGTTCGCTTCAACGAAAAAAATAATCCTGTGCCCTCAAAGGTTACTCATAATACGTTTTTAGAAGTTATATGGACGGCACTTCCTATTTTAATTTTGGTTGTGGTTGCTGTTCCTTCCTTGAAGGCGTTGTACTTCTCGGACAAAGCACCAGATGCTGAAATGACATTAAAAGTCAGCGGAAATCAGTGGTATTGGACATATGAATATCCAGACCACGGTGGTATCGAGTTCGATAGTATCATGCTTGCTGATGATGAGATTGGAAAAGGCCAACCCCGGATGTTGTCAGTTGATAATCCGCTTGTGCTTCCTGCCAATACTAAAATTCGTTTCTTGATTGCGTCAAACGACGTCATCCATAACTTCGCAATGCCCTCTCTTGCTATCAAAGTAGATGCAACACCGGGTCGTGTTAATGAAGTTTGGACCGAAATGAGCGCTGTTGGTAATTACTATGGCATGTGTTCTGAACTCTGTGGTGTAAGCCACAGCGGTATGCCAATACATATTAAAGCGTTATCAAAAGCAGATTTCGCTAAGTGGGTAGTCAAAGCGAAAGAAGAATTCGCTGACAACAGCTCAACCGATAAATCACAACCGGTCCGCCTCGCTAACGCGAGTGCTGGATTGATGAATTAAGAGGGTTAGATTATGTCCAACGAAGCGGCAGCCCACGATCATCATGATGATCATAAGCCTCCATTCTTTACACGCTGGTTCTGCTCTACGAACCACAAGGATATTGGCACTCTATATCTAGCCATTTCCATGATTGCCTCCATTATCGGTGGTTTGATGTCTTGGTACATTCGGCTTGAATTAGCTGAACCTGGCATTCAATACATTGATGATTTCCAATTCTATAACGTTCTGGTTACTGCGCACGGCTTCATCATGGTTTTCTTTGTTGTGATGCCTGCTTTAATTGGTGGATTTGGAAACTGGTTTGTGCCGCTGATGATTGGTGCACCAGACATGGCGTTCCCACGTATGAATAACATCAGCTTCTGGCTTTTAGTCGCTGGCTTTATCCTATTATTGTTGTCAGCGATTGTTGGTGATGGTCCTGGAACAGGCTGGACGGTTTACCCTCCTTTGTCTTCTCAGGAATTTCATCCAGGACCTTCTGTTGATTTTGGTATCTTAGCCCTTCACGTTGCTGGTGCTTCATCCATTTTAGGTGCAATCAACTTGATTGTGACTATTTTCAACATGCGGGCACCTGGAATGACTATCCACCGGATGCCTTTATTTGTATGGTCGATCTTGATTACAGCATTCTTGCTGTTGTTAGCATTGCCTGTACTTGCAGGCGCTTTGACCATGCTATTAACCGATCGCAACTTCGGTACACACTTCTTTGACCCTGGCGCTGGTGGTGATCCCGTTTTATGGCAGCACTTATTCTGGTTCTTTGGCCATCCTGAAGTTTACATCATTATTCTTCCTGCATTTGGTATCATTAGCCAAATTATTTCAACCTTCTCCAAAAAACCTGTGTTCGGTTATTTGGGAATGGCATACGCTATGGCCGCTATTGGCGCAGTCGGGTTTGTTGTTTGGGCGCACCATATGTTCACTGTTGGCTTTAATGTTGATACGCGGGCATATTTCACGGTTGCTACGATGGTTATTGCGGTCCCAACAGGCGTTAAAATCTTCAGTTGGTTGGCTACAATGTGGGGAGGCTCGATCAAGATGGAAGTGCCGATGCTTTATGCATTAGCCTTTATCTTCTTGTTTGTCGTTGGTGGTGTTACTGGAATTACGTTGGCGAACGCCAGTGCTGATTTGGTTTTTCATGATACATATTATGTTGTAGCACATTTCCATTATGTGATGGGTGTCGCTGCTATTTTGGGCATGTTTGCAGGGTTCTATTACTGGATTGGTAAAATGTCTGGTAAGCAGTACCCGAGAGCGTTGTCTAAGTTGCAGTTCTGGGTGTTTTTTGTTGGGGTTAATGTTTTGTTCTTCCCACAACACTTTTCGGGTCTAGCTGGAATGCCTCGTCGTATTCCTGACTACCCAGATCCATACGCACCTTGGAACTACATCAGCTCTATCGGCGCATTGATTACCGCTATTGGTACATTGTTATTCTTTGTTGTTCTTTGGAAAACATTAACGTCCAAAGAAAAAGTAGCAGGGAACCAATGGGGTGAAGGTGCAACAACTTTGGAATGGACAGTCGCTAGCCCAGCACCATTCCATACGTTCGAAACCCTTCCTGATATGTCAGGTAAGGGGCCAGCTGACTGAGCTGCCTTTGGATATTTAGGGAATTGACGACGCATGTCGCAACGTAATAAAAAGAATACAAAATTTGCCCTCATACTTGTCAGTTTTGTGGCAGGTATGGTCGGCCTCTCGTTTGCGTCAGTCCCTTTATACCAACTGTTTTGTCAAGTCACTGGATACGGTGGAACTTTAAATACAGAAGGGGTTGTTGCCTCAAGTAACGTCTCCGAACGTACGATAAAGATTCGTTTTGATGCTAACATTAATCCAAAGCTTCAGTGGAAGTTTAAACCACTACAAAATGAAGTCACGGTTAAGTTAGGGGAGCAAAAGTTAGCATTTTATGAGGCTAAAAATATTAGTAATAAAGCTTTAACGGGGCAGGCGATTTATAACGTCACACCGTATAAGGCGGCTCAATATTTCTCTAAAATAGATTGCTTTTGCTTCACAGAACAAACATTGGCATCGGGGCAGGTTGTTCCTATGCCGGTGCAGTTTTATGTTGATCCAGAAATCTTGACAGATCCTAATACGAAAGAAATTACGGCCATTACTTTGTCTTACACTTTCTACCCGTTAGAAAGCACAGACATCGAGAAAAAATCGAAAATTAATTTGTCGGCACGGACTAAAGTGTTGAATAGCGGTTAATTAGAATTCAGAAGATCAATTGGAGACTATTGATGTCATCAGCAAGTGAAAAAACCCATCCCTTCCACATGGTGGAACCAAGCAAATGGCCCTTCTTAGGTGCTTTTGGTTCATTGGTCATGGCTATTGGCGCAATCCATTACTTGAACGAGGGTTCTGCGGTTGGCTTTTATGTTGGCTTAGCGATCGTTCTTTACACGATGTTTGGATGGTGGAGAGATGTGATTAAAGAAGCCAACAATGGCGTTGATCATACAGAAACAGTTCGCCATGGACTTCGCGTTGGCATGGTTTTGTTTATTGTTTCAGAAGTGATGTTCTTTTTTGCCTTCTTCTGGGCTTACTTTGGCGCAAGTATACCTTGGCTAAGTCGGGCAACGTCTGGAATTTGGCCTCCAGAAGGTATTGTGCCGCTTGAGACCTGGGACCTCCCGTTCTTAAACACATTGATCCTTTTGACATCGGGTGCGACAGTTACTTACGCACATCACGCCATTCAAAAGGGTGATCATAGGAGATGTGGTTGGGGTTTATTGTTAACGGTAATTCTTGGCGTCATTTTCACTTGCACTCAAGCTTATGAATATGACCATGCCACCTTTGCTTTCGACCAAGATATTTATACTTCGACGTTCTATCTAGCAACAGGTTTCCACGGCTTCCACGTTATTGTGGGTACAATCTTTCTTGCTGTTTGTTATTTCCGCATACTTAAGGGGCACTTTACTCCTGAGCAACATATCGGATTTGAAGCGGCTGCATGGTATTGGCACTTTGTCGACGTGGTTTGGTTGTTCCTATTTTGCTCTGTTTATTGGTGGGGCAGCTTTGGTTACGTCCACGGTTGATAGTAAATGGGCTAAATAATGTCCACTAACGACGGCCCCCAACGATCATTGATAAAGATGCTTCTATCAAAGGTCTCCGATGCAGCTTCCCAAGCTTTAGTGTCGGAGGCCTTTTCTATTAATATGTGAAAATTGTAGATTAATGCCCAGAATGCTATTTGAATTTACTAGGGCATGATAAGGGGGGTGCGACCGCAGTATCTGCTACG
>CALJEW010000245.1 GCA_938074585.1 uncultured Rhodospirillales bacterium
CGTTAAAATCGCGTTGGGGCCCAATTCATCACACAATTTTGCCATTTCTTCCTTGTGTGGAATTGTTAGATTGACCCCCAACAAATTTTCTATTTTCTGCAAACCCCGCACCACAGATTCTAAATTTTCAGGCAGCACATGCATTGGTGTTAAAAACCAATCAAGCCCGGCTTTCTCGAACCCTGGGTTCATAAAGGACGGCGCTTTCACGTGATCTACGGGGTGCGCCAAAAGGGCCAAATATTTTGTTCTACCAGACGGTTGTTGCATTGGTGCGTTTCCTATCCTTTATATTTTGGGTCTAATAATCCCTTAACGCCGGGATGTGTGACAAATAGTGATCCGGCTAATGGGCTTGCTGCTAATTCTGCCGCCGTTAATCCTTCATTGCCGGTGGTTATGTAAAGCGTGTCCAAATCATCGCCACCGAAACAGACCATCGTGATATTGCGCACTGGCATCAAAATTTCACGGTCCAAAGTGCCATCAGGGGCGATACGCAAAACGCGCCCACCCATAAAGCATGCGGACCAGTAAAATCCTTCAGCATCTACTGTTGCGCCATCGGGGCGGCCTTGTTCTAGGGATGTTTCGTAAAACAAACGACGGTTTGATGGGGTGCCTGTTTCTGCATCGAAGTCGAAGGCAAAAATTTTGTTGTTCCGGCTATCAGACCAATACATGCTTTTGCTATCTGGGCTAAAGGCCAGTCCGTTCGAAACCATAACATCACTTGCCATTTTATTGCAGTTTTGATCTGTGCCCAGTCGATACAGGGCCCCATCGAACTTTGTTCTGGGCTCGTGCATAGATCCGGCCCAAAACCGCCCTTGGCGGTCACATCGACCATCGTTCAGACGATTGTCTGGTTGCTCCGTTTCCGTTTTAACAATATAATCAATGGCACCAGAATCTAAATCTAAGAATGCAAACCCGCTGCTCATCGCGGCAATAAACCCACCGCTTTCACGTAGTGCAAAACAACACAGCTTTTCCGGCATTTGCCATTGCGTGTGTTGACCTGATGCGGGTGTGAACCGGTTCATGGTCGTGCCCGCTATGTCTGTGAAATATAGGGCTTTTTCTTCTGGCATCCAAAGTGGGGATTCGCCGACGCTAATTCCAGCATTAAGGGCAAGCTCTACACCCATGAGGATCTCTCCTAAAATCTAATATGTGCCGAATTATAGGAACTAGCCTTTAACCGCACCGGCTGACATCCCACTGATCAAAAACTTCCGAACAGCAATGGAAAAGACGAGAACAGGCATCATCACCATAGTCCCGCCCGCAGCGATCTTGCCCCATTGCCAGCCCTCATGATCTAGGAAGTTTACGACCGCAACGGGGGCTGTTGTGGCTTCGGTTCGGGTTAAAATCAGCGCGAAGAAAAAGTCGTTCCATGAATACAGGAAACAAAGAATTGCGGTAGCTGCTAATCCTGGGCCCGACATGGGCAGAATAATTTTTGTGAACCCTTGCCACATTGTTGCGCCATCAATCCATGCGGCTTCTTCTAATGTTCTGGGGATGGCGTCGAAAAAGGACCGCATCAGCCAGATCACTAAAGACAAGTTAAACGTCAGATAAATGAGGATTAATCCAAACAAGGTATCGTGCAAGCCGATATAGCGATAAGCCAGAAAATAGGGGATCGTGAATGCAATTGGTGGTGCCATTCGGCTGGCCAAAATAAAAAGGCTCAGGCGGCTCCCTGTTTTATAGGCCATGCGCGATAACGCGTAGGCACCGGGAACCCCAAAAAGTAAGGCGATAACGGTTGAACCTACACTGGTCACCAATGAATTCCAGAAGGACTTAGGAAATTCGCCTTCCCATAGACCTAGGTAGTGATCGAAGGTTGGCGAGAAAAAGACCTTAGGTGGCCAAGCAAAGAAGTCTTCTGAAGGTTTGAAGGACAAAATCAGAATCCAAATAAATGGAAACATCACAGCAATCACCAAAAAAGCCACGAAGATATATAGGAAAATACGTTCGCGTTGCAGCCGTTTATTATTAGAAATCCGCAGTGCATAAATTGTTTCAGTCAATTGGCTTCCCCCATCCAACAAGGCGGATAATTCCCCAGCTGGCAAAAATTGTTGCGAGAACCAAAGTCACTGTAATGGCGCTTGAATACCCTAAGTACGAGAAATTAAAGGCCTGCATAAAGGAGTAGTAGTTTGTTACTTCTGTTAAAGAGCCGGGTCCGCCATCTGTTAAAATATAAATCAGTGGAAAGGCCTTAATGCTGTCAACAATCCGAAACAACGCAGCGACAATCAGGACCCCTTTTAAGTAAGGCATGGTTACATACCAAGTCATTTGCCAAACATTGGCACCATCTATCTTTGCTGCTTCAATATATTCTTCAGGCATCATTTGCAGAGCTGATAAAATCATTAACATCACGAACGGGAACCATTCCCATATGTCAGCAATAATAATCGCCCAAAGGGCCCAAGTGGGGTCGGTGATCAAAGACGGAACCACGAACCCAAGTCCCTCAGCCATCCAGTGAAACGGGCTTATGTCTGGCGTATAAAGAACTTTCCAAATAATCGCGACAACAATAGGTGGCAGGACCATAGGGATCAGAAAGACCGTTCGTAACGCTTCTAGTACTTTAGATTTAACATTCAGTAATAAGGCGAACATAAAGCCCATTATCATTTGAATTAATACAGACCAAAAAGATAGCTTGGCCTGCACCCACCACGAATTATGCAGACGTTTATCTTCCAAGATAATTTGATATTGGCCTAGTGGATTGGAAAAGTCCCAGCTGGTCTCTGGCCGGGTTAAGTCCATGGGTGTAAAACTGATGACGAATAAATAAATTGTTGGAGCTAACGTTACGACAATTAACACAATGAATGCTGGCCACAAACAGAACCAATAAAACTTTTGGCGAAGATCTTCAGGATCTCGCATGAGGTTCGTAGCCATATAAATAAATTCCCAGCCTTACGGCCATACAAAATTAAGTTGTCTTAAAATATATAAAAATACAGGTCAGGAGAACACATATTCATTCCCCCGACCTGATAAATGAACCGACTTAGAGGTCGATTTTAACGCCTGATTTTTTCAAATCAGCAATAGCTTCAGCTTGCGCTTGAGCCATTGAATCCATGCCATTTTGTTGGTTGGTTGCAACGCGTTCGATGGCCTTGTTCAGCTTGTCGCCAATTTGTGGGAACTGAGGTACTGTACGGTACTTCATGTAACCCGACTTGCCACCCATCTTAAGCACTTCAAGGAAGATTGAAGCAACGTCCTGACCGTTCAAGGTCATCGCTTCTTTAAAGGCTTCGCTGTTGATGATCGACTGACGGCAAACACTTGGGTAGCCATGTTTTTCGACTAGGGTCTTGGTCATTTTTTTGCCAACGGCCCACTTGATAAATTCCCAAGCCGCTTTTTTGTTCTTGGAGCCAACTGGAATACCAAAGCCATGGCTGTTGGAACCAGGGAAGTTGCCTGCAGGCCCGCTTGGCATGACCGAATAGCGAACCGTATCTTTAACCCGGCTATCTGGATCTTTCGCCAATGGCACGCCCCAGGTAATGGCTTGGGTGCGGATGTTCGCTCGGCCATTTTTCTGGGTTTGCATGGCTTGCGAATCGGTGAATGACATCACGCCTGGAGGGCTGTATTTGGTAAGCATGTTAGCATAAAATTCTGCCGCTTTTGCTGCTTCCGGCGTATCCCATGTTGGCGTCAAATTGCCTGGAGGATCTTTGAATACGCCACCGCCATGGCCCATCAAGTACGGGATGAAGTTCCAGTGATGGAGCTTATCAGCTGTGAATGCAGACATCCGCTCTTGCCCGTGGATCGCATCGCACACATCGACTAATTCATCGAAGGTTGTGGGCATTTTTTTGCCGGCCTTTTCTATTAAATCAGCACGTGATGCCATCATGATCATCGCTCCCGCTTCCCAAGGGAAAGCATAAGGATCACCATTGGCCCCAGACATGGCAGCCATTGTACCACCAACAAAATCTTTCCAATCCCAATCAGATGGAGTCAAGTTTGGATCTTGAACATAGGGGCGCAAGTTCTCAACCCAGCCAGCACCAATCCAGCGGCCAGAATAAATAAATGTCACGTTAATGACATCAAGGGCGCTGCCTTTAGTGGACAATTCCAAATCGGTCCGTTGGTTAAAGACTGGAAACGCGTTGGTGACGAAGTTAACCTTCATCCCTGTTTGCTCTTCAAATTCGGGGAAATAATTTTTTAGATAATTAAAAAAAGTACTTGAGAACGAAGCCCCTTGAAGGGTTACACCTGAAAATTCTTTTGCGTAACCAATAAGTGCTGGGAATGCCATTCCGCTTGCTGCAAGGATTGAAATACCACCTGCTTTCTTGATAACTTTGCGTCGTGATAAATCGGATGCTTTACCAATTATTGATTTCTTATCTTTCGTCATCATTCAATTTTCTCCTGTTAAGAAGCGTAATCCTATTCAACTTGTCCTCTTATAATTAAGTACCCTAAGGACTAATAAAAAGTGCAAACGCTTGACGTTAAAAATTACATGTTTTTGATAAACTTAATAAGTTCTTACTTGGTACAAAGTTGTAACATTTCAACTAAGATGTTAATGTTAGGTAATTCAAACGTCAACCCGTCAATTTAATTTAGAACAAGACGCGAAAACAGATTTTGAAAATCGAACAGGACATTAATATGGCTGGAGTTTTGTTGGTTACCGGGGGCGCTCGGGGGATTGGGGCTGAAACCTGTCGCCGTGCAGTCGAAAAGGGCTATGCGGTTGCGGTTAATTATCGTAAAGACAAATCAGCTGCAGATAGGGTCGTTGGCGAAATTATAAATAAAGGTGGCTGTGCATTTGCTGTTCAAGCTGATGTTGGGGTAGAGGCAGACATTATTAGGATGTTCAACGATGTTACCAGCCAACTGGGCCCCATCACCGCGTTGGTTAATTCTGCAGGTGTTGGTGGGACGCAAAATCGTGTTGATAAGTTCAATGCAGAAACTCTAGAATTATTGATGCAGATTAATGTTGTCGGCACAATGCTGTGCTGCCGTGAAGCGGCTAAACGCATGTCGACTGCAAACGGTGGGCAAGGGGGCTCTATCGTCAATGTAACCTCTATGGCAGCGACCATTGGCGGGCGACCAGGTAATAGCGCCTATGCGGCATCAAAAGCCGCCGTCGATGCGTTTAGCGTTGGCTTTGCAAAAGAAGTTGGGGCCGAAGGTATTCGCGTAAACACTGTGCGTCCTGGGGTTACATTAACAGATATGACCAGTGCCGTTCGGGATAACGAAGACATCCGAAAGGGAATAGAATCGACAATAGCCATGAACCGAACGGCCCAACCTGAAGAAATGGCTGCACCTATTATGTGGCTTTTATCTGATGAAGCATCCTTCATTTCCGGCGCTCGATTGGATGCATCTGGTGGCGGGTTCTTGATTAACGCAAGCACGTCTGGCAAATAAAAATAAATTTATCGAGATAGGGAATACGAAATATGGCTTCAGTTGATATTAAATCCGCCGTAAAAAATTATGGCGATGTAGAAGTTCTCCACGGCGTCGACATCGCCATTGAAGATGGAGAATTCGTTGTATTGGTTGGCCCGTCAGGTTGTGGAAAATCGACACTTTTGCGCATGATTGCTGGTTTGGAATCGATTACCGGTGGCGAAATTCATATTGGCAAGAAAATCGTCAACTGGCTACAGCCAAAGGAACGCGATATTGCCATGGTGTTCCAAAATTATGCTTTGTATCCACATATGACAGTCGCTGAAAATATGGGATTCAGTATGAAAATCCGCCGGATGCCTCAAAAAATAATCACCGAGCGTGTTGGTGACGCCAGCGGCATTTTAAGTTTGGATGAACTTTTAGAGCGTTTTCCGCGCCAATTATCTGGCGGTCAACGTCAACGTGTTGCCATGGGACGCGCCATTGTTCGTGCCCCTCAAGCTTTTCTATTTGATGAGCCGCTGTCTAATTTGGATGCACGTCTTCGCGTCCAAATGCGGACCGAAATCAAAGCCCTGCATGCACGACTTGGCACGACGTCTGTTTATGTAACGCACGACCAAGTGGAAGCCATGACCATGGCTGATCGAATTGTTGTTATGAGTGATGGCAATGTTGAACAGATTGGCTCCCCCTTGGACGTATATGACAATCCGGTGAATACATTCGTTGCAAGCTTCATCGGATCACCGGGAATTAACCTCATCAAAGGCACCGCTCGGCGGGCAAATGATAAGGTTGCTCTCGAGACGAGTGATGGAATTCAATTGCCGCTTAAAAATGATGCCGCAGTTGAAGACGGCCAGCCGATCACTTATGGAATTCGCCCAGAGCATATTTCACTGGGTGACGGAGGATTTACAGGGGATGTCGAGCTTATTGAGCCGACAGGTGCGGAAACGCTTGTCTTCAGTCAAGTTGGTGGGATTGAGCTTTGCGCTCGAACCATGGAGCGGAGCAATGTAAAACGCGGCGACACAATCGGGTTTGTTCCCGATGTTAATCAGGTTTTGTTGTTTAATTCAGAAACGGGTGCCCGGCAGTAGTTATTTACCCTGAAGGATCATATGTGCAGCTTTCTCGGCAATCATAATCGTTGGGGCGTTGGTATTACCGGAAATTAAAGTTGGCATTACGGACGCATCGACAACTCTCAAACCCTGAACGCCATTGACCCGAAGCGCTGTATTCACAACGGCTTGGGCATCAACACCCATCCGGCACGTGCCGACAGGATGATACATTGTGGCCGCCGTTTGCCTCGCATAATCCAGAATTTCGTCATCTGTTTGCACGTCGTCACCGGGGCGGTACTCGAGTTCGCGGTAGGGGTCAAACGCTGGGGTAGTTGCGATTCTGCGAAGTGTTTTAATGCCAGAAACCATAGCATCTTGATCAACTTTTTCGGCCAAATAATTCGGTTTGATTGAGGGTGGCTTGGTCGGGTCTGGGGACGTAATCATAATTTCGCCCCGGCTTTCAGGGCGCGATTGATTGGTGCAAAACGTATAGCCGGAAAAGCTGTCGACGACGCCGGGGCGGGCGACACTTAATGGCATCATATGAAATTGCAAATCAGCCGTTGCAACGCGTTCATTACTTTTAACGAACGCCCCAACAGATGACGGCCCACCAGCCATAGGTCCGCTCCGTGACAACACATATTTACTGAGGATCTTGGCTTGCCGCCACAGGCTTTTCAGATCGTCATTTATGGTGATTGACGATTTGCATTGGTAGACAACTTGCGCCTGTAAATGGTCCTGCAAATTTCGGCCAATGGATTTTAATTCATGTACAACGTCAATGCCGAGCGTGTTCAAATGTGATGGGTCTCCAATTCCAGACATCTGAAGTAATTGGGGGGAATTAATCGTGCCACCACTTAAAATAATTTCGTTCCCGGTGACTAAGGTTTTCTGACCTGCTTTAACAAAGTTAACGCCAATCGCTTTTTTACCTTCAAACTGCACCTTCGATGCCAATGCATCGGTGATAACTGTTAAATTTGGGCGGCTTAATGCGGGTTTTAAATAGGCTTGAGCCGTGCTTGCCCTCCGCCCATTTCGCGTTGTCATTTGGTAATACCCGGCACCGTCTTGCTCGGGTCCATTAAAGTCCTCGTTGCGAGGAATACCGATTTGGCCAGCCCCGTTCACAAAAGCTTCAGACAGCTGATGGTGATCTGGGTAATCAGATACGGTTAAAGGGCCGCTCTGATTATGAAGGTCTGATAATTTTGGTAGGTTACTTGCAGCCTGATTCTCGGCCTTTTTGAAATAGGGTAAAACATCATCCCACGCCCAACCGGCATTCCCTAATTGTCGCCAATGATCGTAGTCTTGAAATTGGCCGCGAATGTAAATCAGTCCATTTATTGAGCTTGTCCCCCCAAGAACCCGACCCCGAGGCCACAATATTTCTCGGCCGTTCATATTGGGTTCCGGGTCGGTTTTATAACCCCAACCCAGATTCGGTTTATGAATGGTTTTAAAATAGCCGACGGGGATATGCAGCCAAGGGTCGGTGTCTTTGCCCCCGGCTTCCAGCAATAATACTTTTGATTTTCCACCTTCTGTAAGGCGATTAGCCAACACACACCCAGCCGATCCAGCGCCGACAATGATATAGTCAAAAGGTTCCAATCAACGTCTCCATAAAGTCATTCAGGGACAGGCGCGTCTGCTCTTAACAAATCTTCGACTTTCAAGTCTTTCCAAAAGTCAGTGGGGATGGGCTTATTGATAGCCGCAATATTTGCTTGTTGTTCGGCAAGGCTCATGGTCCCCGGAATAACGGAAACCACAGCCTTATGTGCCAACGGAAACTGTAAGGCGGCGGATATTAAATCAACACCATGACGTTTGCAGACATTTTGCAAAGCGGTGACCTTAGTGGCGATATGTTCCGGAACCGCACCGTAATCATATTTTGCATTATCCCCAAGACCGGTCGCCAAAACGCCTGAATTAAAAGGGCCACCTAAGACAATGCCGATCTCTTGATCTACGCAATGCGGTAATAATGTGTCTAAGGGTTCTTGTTCAAGTAGCGTGTATCTGCCGGCTAATAGAATGCAATCTATGTCCGTATCTTGTGCAAACCGTAATGCCATTTCCGTATTATTAATTCCGACCCCAATAGCTTTAATGACACCCGAAGCGCGTAATTTTTCAAGTTCCGGATAACATCCTTCCATTACTTCTTTATAGTGCTGTTCGACCACATCACTATGTATATGGGTAAAAATATCTACATCGTGGATGTAGACAATGTCAATCTCAGGAATACCCAACCGCATCATTGATTGTTCCAATGACCTATGCGTACCGGACGCGCTATAATCGAACCTTGGTTGAAAGGGGAGGCCCCCAGATCGTAAATCGGCTGGCGGGTTCTTCGTGTCCAAAGGTTCCAACCAGCGTCCAACTTTTGTTGACAAGACATACTGATCACGCGGTAAATCACGCAAAAAATGACCAACCCGTAATTCGCTTCGGCCATATCCGTAGTAAGGCGACGTATCAAACAGGTTTACTCCTGCATCCAAAGCAAACTGAAGTGTTACAGTCACTTCTTGTTCAGGGATTTTGCCCCGAAAGCCGCCCAATG